>NZ_QGSW01000215.1:0-65159 GCF_003176715.1 Micromonospora sp. S4605 | reverse complement strand
GTCGGCGGCCAGGGCCAGCGCGGCCCAGATCAGAGCGTTGCGGCGGGTGTAGGCGGCAGTGATCTCCGGAGTGTCCGGGCCGGTGTGTCCGAGCCGGGACGGGTCGACCGCGGCGATGTCTACCAGGAGGCGAGCCAGGCGGGCGTCCACGGTCGCGGCGACGTCGGCGGTGAAGGTCGTCTCGGTGCTCATCAGGGCCGCCTTCGGTGGTCGGGGATGATCGGGGTAAGGGGGGCCGGGCCCATTGCAGGTGGTCCCGGCCCGCCCGCGCGGTGGTGCCGGTCAGCAGTAGTCGTGGCGGCGGCGCTGGGGCAATTGGGTCCAGGCGGTCGCGGATGCGAACTGGACGCCGCCGCCGTGGGAGAGCAGGTGGCCGATCGCGGTGAGGACCAGGCCCCGGTTGGTGGTGTCCAAGCTCGTGGTGTCCAGGTGCAGCCGAAGCGGCATGTCTCCGCCAATGGAGGCGGCGACGCGCAGGATCGTCATCTCCGACTCGGAGCCGTCCAGCGGCGCGCGGCCGGTGCTGCCGGCGGTCTCGCCCACGGCCCACCAGTTGACGCGGGTGACCATGTCGCCGTTCGCGGTCCACTTGGCGTCGAGGTAGTCCATGCGCAGCGTCTCGTCGTACAGCCACGTCTCGTGGCGGACGAGCAGCTCCACCGCGGCGGTCTCGCGCCAGTCGTTCGCGGCACCGGCGCGCAGCAGCGCAGCGAACTGCTCGCCGTTGAGGTCAATGAGGATCTTCCGCGCTTCCTCCCGCTGATGGGCGAAGGCGCCGTCTCCGGCCGAGGTGGTGTCGTCGGTGACGCCGGTGTCGCCGCAGGCGCATTCCCACGTCAACTTGAACGGACCGTCGTCGACCTGGGTGTAGTGCGAGGGGATCGTGAGCAAGGTGGTCATCCGGTGCCCTTCCTGTAGCTGCCGGCCGACGAAACTGCGGCCAGTCGAGGGGAGGTCGCGGGGCGGAGAGTAGCGAGAGGCTGTGATGTATTTCTGTCCCGATAAGATCACCTATGGAGGCATCACCAGCCGGTCATGAACCGGGTCGCGATTCCGGGGAATCGGCGGGGTCAGAATGGCGGGTGGTCGTCCGCCTCGACGGCCGGCGGCGGGGCCAGTCGCAGCAGAGCCTCGCCGAGGGTGTCGCCGACGCCGACCGCGACGACGGTGTCGCGGTTGTCGTAGGCGTTGGCGGCGTAGAACCAGTCCTCCGGCTCCTCGACGACATGGCCGTCGTGGCCGACGCGGCCGGGCCGGCCGGGCTCGAAGACCAACTCGATGCGGTGACCGTCTCGTAGTGGTCGGGGTCGTGCGGGAACACGACCCCGACCGCGAACAGTGGGATCATGGTGTCCTTCCGGGCGTCGGGGCGCGGTGCCGGCCGGCCGCGTCGTCGCTCATCCAGTTTTTGTCGCCGGCGTCCGGCGCGGCGGCGTATGCCTCGGCGACGGCCGTGTGATTCGTGAGGACCTCGTGGGCGCTGGCGAGCGCGCCCGCCATCACCGAGGCTTGGTCCAAGGCCGCACTCAGGTGCCCGATCGCGTCGGCACCGACCTGGCGGCGGCCCATGGTGGCGATGGCGCTTTGCAGGCTGGCGGCGGTGTCCGCGGCGGCCACGCTCATCGCCGCGGTGTAGGCCAGGGCGGCGGCGTGCGATCCCACCTCCCCGGCAGCCGCCAGCGCTGTCCTTTCGGTGCCGGCGGGGGGCGTGGTGTTGGCGTCGCTCCGGGCGGTCCAGCCGCGCCGTTCGGGCCGGTCGACGAGCAGCACGTGGGCGTCCCGGTCGCGCGGGATGGTGACGGTCTTCTGCTCGCCTTCGTGGCTGCGGATGGTGATGGCGTCCCCGTCGCGGCTGAGGACCGTCAACGCTCTGCCTCGCGGCGGTCGGGTGTGCCAGCTGTGGTCCCAGCCGGCCAGACGACCGTCCGGGCCGGTCGACCACGTCGACCCGATCGCCGGTTGGACCCATGTGTCGCCGGGCGCGAGGTCGAGCATGGGTATCTCGCGTAACTGCTCCCAGCCGATGCCGTGGTCGCTCATGTCAGCACTCCCCGGTCAGGTCGGCCACGTACTCGAGTACCGCGTTGCCGTCGGCGCGGGCGGTCCAGCCGTGGCACGGCACGCCGGCGTCGGCCAGCACTCCGGTGGCCCACTGGCACGCCTGGTCGACGTCGGCGGCGCCGAGGCCGTCGTGGCCGGCATGGGGCGTGTCGTCGGCCAGCAGCAGCCAGGCGTCGTCGACCGTGTCGTGCAGCAATCGCCACTCCCCCACCGACCCGGCCTCCGCCACGGCGGCAGGGTCTCCGGCGTGCACGGCGATACGGGCCGGCTGGCCGGGCATGAGCTGCCCGTCGGTCCAGCCGGTGACCTCGATGCCGTGCCGGTCGGCGAGCACCTCGGCCGCCCACGCCTGGGCGGCGTCGACGTCGCTGAGGTCGTTTAGGTGCTCGGCGTACGCGGCTGGCTCGTCGACATCCAGGTCGTAGAACAGCAGCCAACAGCAGGCACCCTCATCGTCGAAGACCAGCGACACCCGCTCCGGACCGGCCGGCTCGTCGGGTGCGGCCTCCTCGGTCTGCGGCGGGTCGATGGCGTCCAGGCGGGCCTGCTCCCATTCGCTCGGGGTGTAGCCGGCCTCGTCTACCAGGCGGCGCAGCCACGCCGCGTCGCCCTGGTTCCAGGAGCGGTGAGTGGTGCGGGCCTGGACCTCGCGGCGAGCGATGCCGAGGGCGTGTGCGGCGTGCACTCGGGTGGGCCAGTCGGCGCGGCGGATCTGCTCCCACCACTGGTAGTTCGGCAGACTCGGGTCTGGGCCGACGCCGGCGGCGAGAAGCCACTTGTGGGCGAGCTGGGCGCACTCGTTGCCGGGTGCCCAGAGCCAAGCGTCGATGATGTCCTCCGCCGCCTTCGGCAGTTTCGGTGCCCGGGCGGCCAGCACTGCGGCGGCCTCGAACCGGGCGGTCATCGCCTTGCGGCGTTCTCGCTCGTCGGTGATCCTCTGCTGCTCGGCCGGTGTGCGGTTGTCGGCGGCCTTCGGCTTGCCCGCGGTCGAGTAGTAGCTGACCTGTCCGTAGGTGTTGACCTCGGCGACCAGCGCGCCGTCCTTGCGGGCCTTGGCAACGGCTTTGGCGCCGTCGAGCCGGCGTTGCCAGTACCGGTCGCCGAACTGCTGCATCGCGCTGTCGATGACCGGGACGCCCTCGGCGGCCAGCTTCTTCTTCGCCGCGTCGACGGCTTCCTGCCGCTGTCGGTCCTGGCGTACCTGGTTGACCAGTTGCGCGGGAGTCCAGTGGTGCCGCCGGTCCTCACGCAGCCGGTACGCGGCCAGGATCAGCTCCTGGTCGCCGCCGGTGGCGTCCACGAACGCCAGGGCGTCCTTGATCTGCAGGGCCGGCCTCTCCTTGCCGTCCTGCTGTTCCTGGTCGTCGCCGGCACCCTGGCCGGTCTCCAACTCGGCCAGCAACGCTTCGGGCAGCCTGAGCAGCTTCAACCGCTTGGAGACGTGCGACTGCGAACAGCCGACCCGGTCGGCGATGTCCCTCTGCTTGCGGCCGGCGGCTTCCTGCTGGGCGAACGCGCGGGCCTCTTCCACCGGGCTCAGCGGTGCCCGGGCCACGTTCTCGGCGGTCATCACGTCCAGCTGCGCCAGCGGGTCGTCGGCGATCGCGTCTTCGCGCACCAGCACGTTCAGCGTGGCGTCCGGGTCGTCACCGTAGACGCGTCCGGCCGCCGTGCGCCGGCGGGCGCCCACCAGCACCACCCACTGCGCGTCGGCGAGCGTGTCGGCGTGGGCGGGCCAGGCGGCGGCCACCCGGGCTGCGGGCAGCACCACCGGCGGCTGGATCACGCCTACCTCACGGATCGACGCTTCCAGTTCCGACAGGTCGCCCAGGTTCTTGCGCGGGTTCGCCGGGTGGGTCACGACGCTTGAGAGGCGGGCGGCTTCAGGTCGCATTGGCGCGACCGCTGCAGCTCTTGATTCTCGGGAATCGCCCGTCTCGTCGCTGGCCTCCGAAAGCACAGTTGTCACGGTCAAATCCCCTCTCCTGGTGCCGTCGATACCGTGCGCGTGCCAGTGACAGTGGGTCTCCTCTGAGCCTTCCTCGCCAGGTCGGTCAGTCCCGGCCACCGCACGCGTGCGGCCTGCCGGGTCATTCCTGCCGCGTCACCGATTGCTGGATACATCGCACCGTTGCTCGCGGCGCTGATCGCCGCCACGGTCGCCAACTCGTCTGCCGCTGCTCGTATTGCCATCAAGGCGGCAAGTTCTCGCAGGCAACGGTCCTGCTCTGTCGCAGCCACACTGTCGCCTGCGATGAGATGCACGACGCGGGACGCGACATCGGAAACGAGGTCGCGGACCACACTTTGGTCGATGTCTGTCACGGGCGCGCGTACACCCTCGTTGTCGCTGTCTTGCACGCCAGCGTTCACGCTGTCGTGCACATCGTCTCCTGCACTGTCGTTGACAGCATCGTTTGTCATACGGTCCACTCTGGTTCTGACAACATCTCTTGTCAAGTGATGTGCGTTGTTGTGTGCTCTATAGCGCGCTCTATCGCGAGCGGTGTTGTGGACGAGTTGGCACGTAGGTGGTGGCGCTCTCTGACTCGCGATCGTGCTGGTAATCGGCGGTGTGATCTACGGCGCGGGGGAGCGCGCGGCGTATGGCGCGATGGGGCTCGTAGGTGGTAGGCACACGGCCACAGACGCGATCCCTGCGGGGAAGAGAGAAGGCAGACCGATGACGTTCGGGCAAGTGGGCCTCGACCCAGACCTCGCGGCGGCGATGGAGCTGTCGCGCCAGCTACGGCCGTCGTTGGGCCGCGTCCTCGCGGTGCTCAACGGCAAGGGCGGCCAGGGCAAGACCTCGGTGACCGCCAACCTGGGAGGTCTGCTGGCGCTGGCGGCCGAGCAGGCCGGCTCGCCGCGGCGCGTGCTCCTGGTCGACTGCGACCCGCAGGGGAACCTCGGCCTGGACCTCGGCTACCTCAAGCCCGAGGACGTGCCGGTCGACGGACGGCTTCCCGAGGGGGTGCAGGTCGGCGACGACGGCAAGGGCCTTATGACGGCCCTGCAGTCGGGATCGGTGCCGCACCGGTTGCGCGACGTGCGCCCCTGGCTGGACGTCATCCCCGGCGGATCGGCCCTAGACGAGGTCAACGGCATGATGTTCGGCAAGACCGCGCGCGGCCACACCCACCGGGCTCGTCTGGCTCTGGCGGAGGTCCTGGCGACGATCGCCGACGAGTACGACTGGATCCTCATCGACTGCCCACCGCGCGAGATCAACCTGCAGGACTTGGTCCTGGTCGCCAGCAGAGCGGCGCTGGTGCCGGTGAGCTTCGACCAGGCCAGCCGGCAGGGTCTGTCCGGTGTCGCCGAACGGTTCAGCCGGGCCATGACGATCAACGAGGACCTGGAGTTGCTCGGCGTGGCCATGTTCGGGTTCCAGTACCGCGTCAACCGCAAGGGCGACGAGGTGGGACAGCGGCGCGAGGTCCGCCGGGAGCTGGAGGCGGACCTGCAGGCCGCCGGCACCGATGCGGTCGTGTTCGACTCCGTGATCCGCTACATGCCGTCGGTCGCCAAGGCGTGCCGCGACCGGGGTCAGCTCGTGCACGAGCTGGAGCAGGTCGAGGGCCCGAAGTGGTGGGAGGTGCGGGCCGGCACGGCGAAGGGCAGGCCGGTGCCCAGCACCGAGGCCGGAAAGGTCGCCCAGGAGTACGAGGACCTCGCCGGCGAGGTCTTCACCCGATTCAGCCAGTTGGAGCGGTGAGCGACGTGAGCGAGCAGGACAGCTCCGACGCCTACACCCCGCCACCGCCGAAGCTCAAGGGCTTCGGCCGCGGCTCGTCTCTGACCGGTCTGGTCGGCGCTGATCGAACGTCGGCGGTATCCGCCCTGACCACGCCGCCGGCCCACACGCGAACCGCTGATGACACGGAATCGGAGCCGGTCGGGGGAGCGGTCGCCGGTCGCGCCGAGAGCACACCTGCGGCGGCCGAGGAGGCACCCACGCCGGCGCGGACCGAGACCGTTGCCGCTCAGACGGCGTCATCGGCGGCCGGAGTGTCGACGAATCGCGCCCAGCCCGCCAACGGTCTACCGGATCTGTCGGTCGACCTGGATGATCCCGCCGCGCTGGTCGTCAGTCCCACGGTGCTCAGTGTTCCGGCGCCTCTCATGGCCCGCTTCGAGCGCGCCCGGCGCAGCTCGACGAGCAACACCGAACTGGTTCTCGACGCCCTGCGCGCCCACCTGGCCAATCTGCCCCGGCTGGTCGCGGAGGCTCGCCGGCCGGCCGCCACTGCCGTCGGCGAGCCGTTTCCGTGGCGCGGCTCGGCGCAGCGGCGCGTGGCCACGAAAGTGCGCCGCGTCCAGTTGCCGATCCGCCCTCTGGCCGGAGAGCTCCAGGTCATCGACACCCTGGTCGGGTGGGTCCAGGAGCAGATCGGCGCGGGCCCCCGGTCGCTGGGTGGTCGCGTCACCCGGTCTGAGGTGGTCGCGGCGGCCTTGAACGCTCACCTTCCCGCCGACCGGCCGCGTGGTCGTCGACCACGGTCCTGACTAGCGGAGCCCCGGAGGGGTCAGGCTCGACCTGACCCCTCCGGGGCGCTTCCCGCTACTTCTTGCCAGCGCGGAGCTGGTCGAGCTGGGCTTGCAGCCGTTCGGCGTGAGCCTCGGCGCGCTCGGCCCTGGTTGTCGCAGCGCTGGCGGTGGCCTCCTGCCGGCCGGCCTCAGCACGGGCAACCTGGGCGTCCTGCTCGGCCTGGCGGACCTCGGCGTGAAGCTGGTCGACCTGGCGGCGGGTGTCGGCCAGCGCGGCGCGTTCGGCGCGGAGGTCGGCCTCGGCCTGCCGGCGTGCCGTCTCGGCCTCGGTCAGGGCGGCGCGGGTGGCGTCCCGGTCGGCGGTGATGGCGGCGAGCTGCTCGCGCACGTCGGTCAGCTCGGCACGCGCCGCGTTCCGCTCGGCGGCAGCGGTCTGCGCGGCGTGCTCGGCAGCGGTGGCGCGGGCGGTGGTCGCGGCGAGCTGCTCGCGGATGGTGGCGAGCTGGGCGGTGAGGTCGTCGCGGGCGCGGCCGGCGTCGGCGAGCGCGGTGTCGAGACGGGTGACGTCGGTCCGGGCGGCGTCGCGTTCGGCGGTGACGGTGGCGATCGTGGCCTCGGCCCGGTCGGCGCGCTGCTCGGCGGCGGCGCGGGCCTTGTCGGTCTTGCGGGTCTCGGTCTGGGCGTCCTTGAGTTCGCCGCGCAGGGTCTTGACCTGCTCGGCCAGCTCGGCGGCGCGGGCCTCGGCCGCCTCCCGGCGCTGGATTTCGGTGATGACGGCCTGGGCGCGTTCGCCGGCGGCGGCCTCGGCGCGGCCCTGGGCCTCGCGGGCGTCGGCGACCTGCCTCCAGGCGTCGCGCTGGACCCGGTCGGCCTCGTTCTCGGCGTCGCGGGCCCGCCGCTCCGCGACCCGCTGGGCCTCCTTCGCGGCCGCGGTCTCGGCGCGGGCGCCGCGGGCGTCCCGCACGGCCTGGTCGCGCTCGTGCTCGGCCGTCTGGGCCCGCTCGACGGCCGTCACGGCGGCGGCCTCGGCCTCCTCGATCCGGGCGACGGCGGAGCCGTCCACGGCGCGCATCGCCTCCACCACGGCGGCCAGCTCGCCGGATAGGGCCTGCACGGCCGGCAGCACCCGGGCCGTCGCGTCCCGGTACGCGGTCAGCGGCACGTCCAAGCCGGCGGCCAGCTCGGCGGCACGCTCGTCGGCGGCGAGCTGCTTGCAGGTCTTCCCGCCGGGCCAGCGCCGGTCCGGGCAGTACTCGGGCGGGCGGCCCCGGCCGCTGTAGGCCAGCTCAGCGCGGCACGCGCTGTACCGGCAGCGCAGCGCCGGCCCCGTCCCCGGGTCGGTGATCGTCTCCGTCATGCCCCCATTCTACCCTATTTTTACTTACACACAATGCAAAACACTTACTGCTTTATCGTAAGTCTTAACTGTTCGATCTTGAATAAGCAAGATCGCAAAAACGACCCCCTGAGATCGCCGTAGACGCGATTTCAGTGGGATGCCGGTACTGAGGTACGCGGGAGGGTGCCGGTTAGGGGCGGCCAAGGCCGGGCGGAAGCCCTGCGCCGGGCTGGGCGACTTCGGGCCAGTCGCATTCGGCGGCGGCAGAGATGGCGCGGGCGGTGGCGTGGTCGCCTCGGGCGGCGGCCCGGGCGGCGGCGAGGGCGGCGCGGCGGGCGGATCCGCAGCCGGCGCGTTCGGCTCGCGCGGCCTGGTCGCGGTCGTCTCGGTCGGCGCGGGCGGCGTCCTGGTGCTCGCGCTGAGCAGTGGCCTGCACGGCGACCAGCGCGCGGCGGTGCTCGGTGTGGCGGCGGGCCGGGTACGGCGGGGAGGCCGGTCCGGCGAAGGCGTCTTCGAGCACGGCGCGTAGGTAGGCGACCGGGTCGCGGGGCGCGGCCAGCAGGGACCGGGCGCGGGAGCGGTGGACCCAGTCGTCCAGGGCCTCGGCGGTCCACTCGTCACTGAGGGCTGCGCCGAGGGTGGCGGCGACTCGGGGCAGGGGAGCGGGGCGTAGCCACGTCCACCGGGCCTGAACGGCTCGTGCGAGTGCGTACGCCCATCCGGCCCACTTCGGAGTCCGGCGTGGCGCTCGTGGCGCGTCACACGCCCTCTGAGGCGGCCTAGGATGCCCTAGGAGTGGTGAGCTGGCACCTTCGTGATTCGCCGCCCCGCTCCTCATTGGTGAGCGCGAAGCGCCGTCTCTCCTCCGGCGCGTGCGCCGGCCCACGCGATCTCGGTGAACGATCGGCGGCGGACAACCAAAACCCCGAGACCAGCAGGAGTAAACACTCATACCTATCGACGCTACGCGGGGGTGGCAGATATTCAGGGCATGGCCGGCGAGATGTTCGGCGTCGGCCAGGGCGGTGTCGCGGGCCCGGGCGGCGGCCTGGCGCAGCTGGGCGCACCGCGCCATGGCGGCCATGTCCATCGTGGCGCCGGTGCGGGCGTGCAGCGCGTCGACGTTGTCCTGGGCGGCCTGCAGCAGCTCCACGGCGTGCTGGAGCAGCTCGTCGAGCACGAGCAGGGCCACCGGCAGGTAGCCGGCGCGGGCGGCGGCGCGGTCCCGGCCACCGAGGTGCGCGAGGTCGAACTCAGCCCGGTCGTAGGAGCGGCCCAGGGCGGTGCGCTCGTCCAGGGTGAGCTTGCGGCCCTGCACGGTGCGGACCATCCACTCCAGGGCCTCGGCGCGGGCCCAGCAGTTGGTGACCGTGCGGGGCGCGCAGCCGGCCAGCTCGGCGGTACGCATCCGGCCGGGGCGGGTGATCCGGGCGGCGGCATCGACTGCGAGCACTCCGGCGACCCGGGCGAGGACCGAGGGGCGGCCTCGTTTGCTGGCGCGCGCGGCGGCGTCGCGGTGCAGCAGGTCGGCCAGCAGCTCCACGGCCCGCCCGCGCCGGCCGCCGGCGGCGAACGCCTCGATCGTGGTGTTCAGCCGCTGCACCCAGGCGGTCAGCTCGGCCACCCGGGCCTCGGCCTCGGTGCACTCGGCGAGCTGCGCGAACCGCATCTCGACGGCGGCGGCCTCGGCGGCCTGCTCCGCGGCGAACTCGGCGCGGGCGGCGGCCAGCCACGAGTACCCGCACAGCCAGCACGCCGGCGACGGCTCCAGCGCCCCGCACGCCGCGCACGCCTGGTCGACGTCGTCGACCATCTCTTCCAGGGCGGCGGCGCGCAGCTCGGCCGCCGCCCGGCGCTGCTCCCGCTCAGTGCGGCTACGCCAGCACGGAATGCAGAGCGGGTCCGAGCCCTCGCCATCGCGGGGCAGGCCCTGCGTGTCCCGGCCAGCGGCGGCGCAGGACACGCACGGCTCCTGCACACCGGTGGGGTAGATCGGCCGGCGACGGGCACCGGCCGGCGCGACAAGGCGGGTCTGACCGGTGCGGGTCGTCTCCACCAGCAGCAGCGGCCGGGCCAGGTGCACCGAGCACCGGTCACGGCCCGGAGCGGCGAGCACGGCCCGGCCGACCGCGGCGCAGACCGGGCAGTGTCCGGCGGCGACCACCCGGTCCGAGGCCAGCGCATTGCGGTGCGGTGCCGTGATCATCGCGGCACCGTCGCAGACCGGACGGGCTTACGTCCCGAGCCAAGATCATCCGCAGCAATTGCGGCGGCAAAGGGGGATGGGACTGGGCGCGAACAGGCATCGCCGCGACACGCGGATAAGGTGTCGAGAGACAAGAGTGCACCCAGCCCGGAGGTGGGTGCTATGGTGTCCTCCGAGCTTGTTGGAGCCTCAGACCCTGGTATCCGCCGCCAAGCAAACACAGGGTGTGGGGCTCTCTTGCTGTCTGCAGTTAGGGGTTGAGCGCGGGCGCTCCCTCTCAAGATCAAATCAGGCGTATGACCCGTGGATCTTACGGTGAGTTTCGCGTCGGTAGGGGTACCAACACGCTCGGGATCATCTTGTCCTGTGTGGACTCCTACCCAATTTGCATACATATCGGGATGAGCCGGGCACCCTTGCGCAGCAAGGCTTTTCGGTCGCGAGCATGGTGACGGGCGGCCCGGCATGCTGGGCCGCACGTACGCGGCGTGGGGGAGGGTCACGCGGGCAGGTGGATGGTGTCGCAGTACAGGGCGGTGCCGTCGCCGTCGTGGACGTACAGCTCCCCGAACCGGTCGTCCGGGCCCTCGACGGCGGCGAGCAGCTTCTGCGCCTGGTCGGCGGCGGCGTCGGCGTCGCGGGCGGTGAAGTAGACGATCGTTGCGGGGTTGTCGACGTCGGGGTCGGTGACGACGTCGAGGCGGTACTCGTCGCTGGTGCCGACGACGAAGGTCTCGAACGGGCGGCGGCGGGTCACTGGGTCACCGCCTGCGGATCGTGGGGTGCGTAGCCGGTGGTGAAGGGCCCGTCGGCGTACGAGACGGTCCAGCGCAGCCGGCGGCTGGTGAGCCAGGAGCCGGCGCGGCCGGCGAGGTCGCGGTGCCAGCGGCGGATGCCCGGGTCGCCACCGCCGTCGCTGGTGAAGGCCAGCAGGGCGTAGCCGCCGGGGATGCCGGCGTCGGGCTCGCCGGGGTGCCGGCGGCCGTCGACGGGGAAGTGCACGCTGGCGAGGGCGGGCATGCCCTGCTCGGGCAGGGTCTGCAGCATGTGGACGCGCCCGTGGTCGACCAGGTGCCAGCGGCCGTCAAGCGGCAGGCCGAGCACGGTGCGGGCGGCAGCGAACAGCTCGTAGGCGTCGACGCGGTCCTGCACGACGATCGTGGTGGTCACCATGCCGATCACCGGCCCCAGATCGCCAGGGCGGCGGTGACGGCCGCGCCGGCGTACCCGGCGAGCAGCAGCGGCACGGCGCGGGCGATGGCCCGGTACTTGGCGCGTACGGCGCGGGAGAGCGACCACAGCTCCCGGGCCCGGGTCAGCGGGGTCATCTGCGCGACGTGCTCGGCGTCGCCTTCGGCGAGGCGGGTCAGCACGGTCTGCGGGTCGTCGGCGTCGGCGTAGGCCATGAAGCCGTAGCCGCCGGCCAGGCGGGGCCGGGAGGCCAGCAGCAGCAGGACCACGGCGGCGAGGACCACCGCGGCGGTGACCGCGCCGGCGAGCACCGCGGTAGCGGGCAGGTGGCCGCCGGCTCCGGCGCCGCCGAGCACGGCCAGGCCGGCGCCGAGCAGCACCCCGGCCATCTGCAGGTAGCCCGACGCCTTGGGGTCGACGCGCAGCATCTCGGCGCGGACGGTGGCGATCTCGGCGTCCAGGGCGGCGGTGACGGTGCCCCGCCCGCAGGCCGAGGCGTGGGCGCCGGCGCGGGCGAGGATCTCCAGCTCCGAGAAGTCGCGGTCGGTGGTGCCGCAGCCGGTGCACCGGGAGGTGCTGTCGGTGAGGCTGGTGGAGATCTCCACGAGCACGGCGTGGGCGCCGGCGGTGGGGATCTGGAAGTGGCGACGGTGGCCGCGCGGGTCGTAGGTGCTGGCGTACGGGGCGCCGAGCTGGGCCGAGTTCGCGGAATCAGGCACCATGGGTGGTGCTCCTCTCATCTGATGCGGATGGACAGGGGTGTGGCGGGCGGCCCCGGCGTTGGAAGGCAGGGGGCCGCCCGCGCCGCGTTAGCGGCCGGTGCGCGGGAAGGGCACCACGTTGGTGGGGTGTTCGCCGCCAGCCGGCGGCGTGCCGCCCAGGGCGGCGAGCAGGTCGGGCAGTTCGTCGGGGCGCAGCAGGACCTCGCGGGCCTTGGATCCCTCGGCCGGACCGACCACGCGCAGCTGGTGCAGGGCGTCCATGAGGCGGCCTGCCTTGGCGAACCCGACGCGCAGCTTGCGCTGCAGCATCGAGGTGGAGCCGAACTGGCTGGTGACGATCAGCTCGGCCGCCTCGCGCAGCAGCTCCCGGTCGGCGTCGTCCAGGTCGGCCGCGCCGCCGTCGACGGCGGCCGCGGTGACGCTGGCGGCCGGGCCGGCGGTGACCGTGGGGTCGTAGGCGGGGGCAGCCTGGCGACGCCAGTGCTCCACGACGGCGCTCACTTCGGCGTCGGACACCCACGCGCCCTGGATCCGCGCCGGCCGGTCAGCGCCCATGGGCAGGAACAGCCCGTCGCCCTTGCCGAGCAGCTTCTCCGCGCCGGGCTCGTCGAGGATCACCCGCGAGTCGGTCAGCGAGCTGGTGGCGAAGGCGAGCCGGGACGGCACGTTGGCCTTGATCAGCCCGGTCACCACGTCCACGCTGGGACGCTGGGTGGCCAGCACGAGGTGGATGCCAGCGGCCCGGGCGAGCTGGGTGATCCGCACGATCGAGTCCTCGACGTCGCGGGGGGCGACCATCATCAGGTCGGCCAGCTCGTCGACCACGACCACCAGGTACGGGTACGGCTTCAACCTGCGCTCGCTGCCGGCCGGGGCGGTGATCTCACCGGTGCGAACCTTACGGTTGAAGTCGTCGACGTGGCGTACCCCGTGGGCGGCCAGGTCGTCGTAGCGCATGTCCATCTCCCGCACGACCCACTCCAGGGCGTCGGCGGCCTTACGCGCGTTGGTGACGACCGGGGTGACCAGGTGAGGCACGCCCTCGTAGGCGGTCAGCTCGACCCGCTTGGGGTCGATCAGCAGCAGCCGCACCTCGTCCGGGGTGGCGCGGGTCAGCAGCGACACGAGCAGGGTGTTCAGGCAGCCCGACTTGCCCGAGCCGGTGGCTCCACCGATCAGCACGTGGGGCAGGGCGGCGAGGTTGGCGGTGATCGCCTTGCCGTCGATGTCCTTGCCCAGGGCCACGAGCAGCCGGTGCTGGTCGCGGGCGGCACGGGAGCGGATGACGTCGCCCAGGGTCACCGTCTCGCGGTGCTCGTTGGGCACCTCCACGCCGATGGCGCTCTTGCCCGGGATGGTGCCGAGCATCCGGACGTTATCGGTGCCCAGGGCGTAGCCGAAGGTCTTGGCCAGGCCGGTGATCCGCTCGACCTTCACGCCGGGACCGATGCTGATCTCGTGGCGGGTGACGGCGGGACCGCGCCGGTGGCCGCTGACGCGGGCGTCGAGCTTGAAGTCGGTCAACACGCCCTGCAGGGCCTTGGCCGCCGCGGCCGTGGTGGCCGCGTGGTCCTTGGGCCGCACACCGGCGGCGAGCAGGTCCAGCGGCGGCAGCTGGTACCGCGACCCGGTGCCGGCCGCCGACGGTGCCTCGGCCGGCCGGGTGGCCGCCGAGGTAGGCGCGGCGGGAGAGACCGGCCGCACGGCCTGCGCGGTCCGGACGGCCACTGGCGCGGGCGCCGGGTCGACGACCTCCCCCTCGATGGCCTCGCCGACGTCGACCTTGAGGTCGTCGGCGTCGGCGATCAGGTCGTCGGGGTCGACGTCGGGGTCGTCGTCGGCGTGGCGGGTCAGAGTGGGCCGGCGGGCGCCGGCCGGGGCGAGGCCGACGATGCGGGTGCGCAGCGTGTGCCTGGTGACGCCAGCGGCGAGCAGCAGCCCGCCGACCGCGGCGGCCAGCAGCAGCGGCACCGCGGCCCAGCCGGTGATCCCGGCGGCCAGAAGCCGCCCGGCGACGCGGCCGAGCAGCCCACCGGCCTCGCCGAGCGCGGCGTCGGGGATGCGGGCGGACACGGCCAGGTCGAGCAGGCCGGTCACACCGACGGCGGCCAGCAGGCCACCGCCGACTCCTCGGCGCAGCCGGTCCCCGCGCGGGTGCCGGAACGCCAGCACCGCGAGCACCGCGAGCAGGGCCGGCATCACCCAGGTGGCCAGGCCGACAAACAGCGCGCACAGGTCGGCCAGCACGCCGGGCACCGCGCCGGCCCACCCGCCGGGCCGCCACCACGCCCCGATCCCGAGCCCGACGGCGGTGACCGTCAGGGCCAGGCCGGTGCCGTCGCGGTAGCCGGACGGGGCGTCGACGGCCGGCTCGGCCACGCGGCGTACCAGCCAGCCGGCCCCGCCGGCGGCGCCCATCCAGCTGATCGCGGTGGCCTTGCCGGTGGCCTTCATGACGTTGGTCTTCTTCCGCCGGGCGGGCCGGCGGGCCGGGCGGCGGGTGCTGGTGGTGCGCCGGGCTCCGGCGCGGGTGGCGGTCACCGGGCCACCTCGGCGGCGGCGAGCCACCACTGGCCGTGGGTGACGGTGCGAGACACCAGGCTGGCCAGCCGGTCCCCGGGGTTGCGTCCGCGGCGCAGCTGGTGGTGCTCGATCTGAATCGTGTTCTCGGCCGAGACGCGGTTGGTGCTGGGCTCGATGGTGAAGGTGCCGTCGGGCCAGTCGTAGCGGACCGCGTACTCATCCCCGGGGCTCTCGGAGCGCCACGGCCCGAAGGTGACCTCCCGGTAGACCAGGTGGGCGCTGTCAGGCCGGGCACCGTTGTGCGACCGCACCGCGTTGTCGGCGGCGGTCTGGCTGGGGGAGGGCTCGCAGGTGCTCGCCCCGGACGGCAGGGTGATCAGCGCACCCCACTGCAGGGCGCTGGTGGTCTCGCCGGTCATGGTCAAGTCCTCTCGGGTGTCGGGTCAGCGGGCGGGGGTGGCCGATTCCGCGGAATCCGCGCCGGTCGGGCGGGTGATGACGACGGTGGTGTGCCGGGGAGCGGCGGCCTGGAAGGGTCCGCGGGCAAAGGCGGGCACGGCCAGCAGCGACCACACGGCCGCGGTGACGGCCACCGCGAGTTCGCGGTTGTCGGCCGGGCTGGCGGACCACACCATCGCCGCGGTGCTCACGCCGTGCAGGCACCAGCCGATGCGGGCGCCCCGGGCGCCGAAGCTGGCGGCGGTGAGCAGCACCACGCCGGTGATGAGCCAGCCCCACCGAAGCTGCTCGGCGGTGGCGGGCAGGCCTGCGGCGTGGCTGTCGAGGTAGGCGTGCACCGGGGCGGTGATGGTGCGGGTGATCGGGCCGGTGGCCACCCAGTTGGCGGCGGCGTGCCCGGCGTCGCCGGCGATCTCGCCGCCGGCGTCGAGGGCGGCGAGGATGCCGGTGAGCAGCTTCCACAGCAGCCACAGCGCTCCGGCGGCGAGGGCCGCCGCGACGGTGAGGACGCCGGCGACAAACCAGGTGTCGGACCTGGTGACCCACGCCGGCATCCGGCGGCGGGTGGTCGGGGTGGGGGAGGTGTCGGCGGGGGAGTCGATGCCGGCGTCGAACTGCGGGTCCACGAGGTTCTCCTTCGCGGTCGGTCGGGGAGGTCGGTCGGGGTAGGCGGGTCGGTGGGTTCAGGCGTCGATGTCGGCAAGGGCCTTGTCGAGCTGGTCGGCGGTGACGAGCACGGTGGGGGTTCCGTCGGGGCCGGCGGGGCCGAGGACGTCGGTCTCAGTCATGCGGTCGAGCAGCCAGGTGGCCTGCTCGGTGGTGACGTTCAGGCGGCGGGCGAGCATCGCCGGGGTGGGGATGCCGGTGGTGACCACGAGGGCGACGGCTTGGCGCAGCAGCTCGTCGACGGCGATGTCGGCGGCGTCGGTGGCGGGCTGGTCGCCGGCGAGGGCGTAGTGGCCGTGGCGGGCCTTGACGACATCGCCGCGGGCCATGAGTTCCGACAGGGCCTTGATGACGCCGCTGTCGGACAGGCCGGTGGCGGTGACGATGTCGCCCTTGCGGGTGGTGCCGGCCTTGATGGCCTGGAAGACGTCTCGCGCGGCGGGGGTCAGCCCGGCCGGCTCCGCGACCGTGGCCGGCGCGGGCACCGCAGCGGCCGGGGTGCCGGCGGCGGGGGCTTGCAGGTTGAGGGCACCGGGGAACGCGACGACCTTGCCGTAGCCGGCGGCCTGCCCGGCGTCGACCGGCGTCGTCTTGGGGTTGGCGAACTCGACGGCGTCGATGCGGCCGGCGATGAGGTCGTCGAGCTGGCCGCTCAGTTCGGCGCGGGCGGCCTCGACGGCGACGTTGCGCTCCGCGTACGGGGTGCCCAGCGCGCGCAGGGCGACCGGGTCGCCGTCGAGGGGCGCGTCGGGGTGGCGGGCGAGCCACCAGTGGGAGGTGCCCTCGCGGGGGTTGGCGCCGGCGTGCACGTCCTCGAGTTCGTCGTCGGTGAGCTCGTCGAGGTAGTACGACCGGAAGGGGGCGGTGCGCTCGGTGGTGCCGATCGCGGCGACGGTGTAGCCGTAGCCGGGCAGGTCGGGCAGCAGCGTCGGGTCGAAGTCGAGCTTGAGGACGCTGGCGGTCTGGGTGTTGGTGGTGCGCAGCACCACGGTGTTGCCCCGGCGGACTGCGTTGCGCAGCGCGTTGCTGCCGCCGAAGGTGGGCAGGTCGCCCTCCTGCGAGGCCAGGACGAGGGCGATGCCGAGCTTGCGGCCGACCCGGCCGATGCGCTCGCAGATGGCGGTGGCCTCGTCGCCGTGGACCTCGTCGCCGAGGATCATGTGGCACTCGTCGATCACCGCGACCACACCCGGGCGGGTCGGGCGCGGGGTGAAGCCGGAGCGGCCCTTGGCGGAGTTCTCGATGCCGCGCCAGTAGACGAGGCGGTCCAGGCCACGCAGCATGGCCATGATCTGCTCGTTGCCGCGGGCGGCCCAGGTGGCGTTGCTGGCCAGGGCGTCCGACGACGTGCCGCCTTGGGGGTCACCGTAGAAGGTGGTGACCAGCCCGGAGGCGCGCATGGAGCACAGCAGCGCCTCCAGCAGCCGGGACTTGCCCGAGCCGATGCCGCCGACGACCACGCCACCCCAGATGGAGTTGTGGCTGAACAGCTTCCACGGGGCCAGGCCCTCGCCGTCGGCGTAGGGGCCGAGGAACACGGTGCCGATGCCGGTGGCCGGGTCGTAGGCCAGCTGCGGGCCCCGGTAGGGCTGCGAGATCTTGATGGGGGACTTGCGGACCACGGTCAGCGCGACGCGCGAGGCGTCACCGGAGTCGTGGCGCTCCAGGACGATGTCCTCCTGGGCGACGTGCAGGCCGGAGGCGATCAGCGTCAGCGCGGACATCGCGGTGGCGATCGACTGGCGGCCGGCGCGCAGCTGCACGTTGTAGCGCTCCTTGGTGGCGCTGATCTCCGGATCGGTCAGGTACGACTCGGGCAGCGGGCCGCCCCTGGAGGCGACGTTGGCCGCCCACAGGGCGGGCACGCTGTCCAGGTCGAACGCCGGGGTCGGGGCGGTGGCCGGGGTGACGTTGGGGATGCGGTGCTCCCGCCACCAGGGAAGGGCCAGGCCGTAGCCGATGCCGGCCAGGGCGGCGGTCATGGTCCAGTCGACGCCGTTGCCGGCGGCGACGGTCAGCCAGGTCACGGCGGCGGCCAGGCACGTGTAGAGCCAGGTGCGGACCCGGCGGGTACGGCCGCGGCGCAGCACCATGGCGACGATGACGGCGGCCAGGCCGGCGGTGCCGGCGGTCGCGGCGGCCACGGCTTCGGCGTCGCCGGTGAGCCACACCGCGGCGCGGGCCAGCCACGCGGCGGACCACATGGCCACGAGGACTTTGTGCGGGGCGGTCTGGCGGCGCAGGCGGTAGCGCATCCGGTCGCGGCGGCGGGCCTCGACGTCGGCGCGGATCTGCTCGACGGTGCGCCCCATCGGCGCGGGTGCCGGGGGTGCGGTCATGGCCTCGACGGCGGTCAGGCCGGGCTTGGTGTGGACCATCGTGGACACTCCGGTTCTCGACGGGGCCTTGCGGGGGTTGCGGTGGGTCGCCGCCGCCCGGCCGGGCAGGTGCCCGGCCGGGCGGCCGGCAGGGTTACTCCTTGGTCATCCAGTCCTTGTCACCGGCGTCCTTGTTGGCCTGGTACGCCTCGCCGACGGCGTCGTGCTTGGCCAGGACGGAGTGCGCGGCCCGCAGCTCGGCGGCCATCGCGGTGGCCGACTCCTGCGCCTTGGCCAGGTGGCCGAGCGCCGGGCCACCGACCTTCCCGGCGGTCATCGAGGCGATGGTCTGCTCCAGGCTGGTGACCGCCGCGGTGGCGGCCTTGGCCATCGCGTCGGCGTAGTTCTTCGCGGACGCGTGCCCGCTGACCTCGGGGGTGTTGGAAACGGCCATCGGTGACTCCTCCTTGCTGGTGGGGGCCGCCGGCCCGGTCGGGCTGGCGGGGTTGGGCACGGAGGGGCGGGCGAACATCGCCGCCAGTTCCTCCGGGGTCGGCGTCGGGATCGACGCCGGGTCCTTGACGGCCGTGGCCGTGCCGGCCGGGGCCGGCTGTGCCTCGGCCGGACCGGCCACCGGGGCGGGGCCGGGGGTGGAGCGGTGGAGCTGGGTGCGCTGCTCGGCGGCGGCGGCGAGGGCGGCGTCGCGGGCGGCGACCTGCTCGGCGCGGGCCGCCTCGTACGCGGCACGTTCGTCGTCGACCCGGTCGGCGCGCTTGGTGTTGGCGTTGGACCACGCATCCGCCCAGGAGTCGAACAGGTAGCGGCGCAGCGGACCGCGGCTCCAGAAGCCGGTGGCCTTCGGACGCGGCTTGCCGGTGCGCTTCTCCCGGGCGGTCCACCGCTTGTCCCAGAACTCACGGCGCGGGCTGTTCTGGCCCTTCGAGGCGTGCATGACGTCCTCGACTGCGTTCTTGAGCACCCACACCAGGGCGATGACGAGCAGCAGTGGCAGGAACACGTCCATCACCACGCCGTCACGAGCGCGCTGGCCACGTCGGCGGCGCCCTCACCGACGGCGTTCATCGCGCCGTCGCCGGCGCCGGCCCACACCCCGCCGGCGACGGCCAGCAGCGTGGGAAAGGACAGGGCCAGCCAGGGCAGCGCCTTGGACGCCTTGGATGACTTGGTCGGCCACAGGTCGTGGCACAGCCAGAGGAACACGCCGAAGGCGATCGCACCGGGGACCGCCAAGCCGAAAGCCTTCGCGGTTCCGGCGGACGCGCCGCTGCCAATCAGCTCGCCGCCCTTACGCATGAAGTCGCCAGCCCAGCCGGCCGCGCCGGCGATGCCGCCGCCTGCGATGAGCATCAGCCAGCCGGTGAGCTTCGGGG
The DNA here is from genome assembly GCF_003176715.1 of Micromonospora sp. S4605. Classification (NCBI taxonomy): domain Bacteria; kingdom Bacillati; phylum Actinomycetota; class Actinomycetes; order Micromonosporales; family Micromonosporaceae; genus Micromonospora; species Micromonospora sp. S4605. The sequence continues at coordinate 45,792 of NZ_QGSW01000215.1, read as the reverse complement.
TCTTCTTGCGCTTCCACTGGACCAGGCCAGCGACCAGGCAGAACACGGCGAGGGTGATCGCGGCCGACTTCAGCTCGGTCGAGTTGTCGTCCTTGGGTGCCGCCGCGGCCAAGAGGGTGAGAGTGGACATCAAGTGCCTCCCTTCGAGGCAGGTAGGTGGAACAGGGAATTCCGTGGAATGCGAGCGGGAGTGCTACAGCCAGCCGGGCCAGGGCAGCAAGGCACCGGGCGGGGTGTGGGCCAGCAGCCCGTACAGGACGGTGACGGTGGCGAGCCGGCCGGGGCGCTGCACGATCCAGGCCGCGTAGTACAGGACCGTGGACGCGGCGACCGCGAGCCACGAGTAGCCGATCCCGAGTGCGCGCACCGGCCCGATGCCCGCGCTGGTCCACTCGCCGGTGCGGGCGTAGGCGATCAGCTCCAGCAGCGTCGCCGGCGGATCCGCGACCACCGACGGGGGCCGCCAGTACTCCGCCAGACGCGCCTTGAGGCCGTCCCAGACCCCCGGCGAACCCGCCGGCTCGTGACCTTGCGTGAGTACGGTTTCCGGGGCTACCCTCGCGCGCGCACCCGCGCGCGCTGCGCTATTGGTCGCCTCGGCGGCCGGTCCTGCGGAGTGCGGAGTGGGGAGTGCGGTTTCACGCTCCGTCACGGGTACGGGCGAGGGACGACGCCGGGCCGGCGTGGCCTGCTCGCTGGTCGTGGTGCTCATGCCGATGCCTCCTTCAGCAGTTGCTCGGCGAGGTTCTTGAGCTGGTCGACGGTGTGGGCGGCGACCTGGTCGGCCCGCGCGGCGGGCAGCTCGGCCAGGGCGCTGGCCAGGAACGACGCGGCGGCGGACACCTTCTGACCAGGGGTTTTCGCGGCGGCGATCCGGATGCCGAACGCGGCCCGCTTGCGCTGCGGCCGGGACTCCGAACGCTTCGGCGCCGCCGGCAGCTCACCGACCACCGACCGGGCCGCGTCCCGCACGCGGCGCCGGCCGTCCCGGCTCTGACCTGCGGAAACACCGACGATTCGTTCGGCGGCGCGGGTCTTGCGATAGCCCGCCATCACACCTCCTAGTTGATCTTGTGGGGGAGAGGAGTTGTTGATCTTGCGGGTGGCCCGGCCGGAGCAGCCGGGCCACCCGGTCATGCGGTGAGTTCGAGGACCTGGCCGACGATTTCCGCCGGCACCGTGTTGAGGACCTTGCGGATGGTGCGGTCGGAAATCCCGGTGATCGCCGCCAGTTCGGTCTGCTTCGCGTCCGGGTTTTCCGCCCGAGCGATGAGGACCAGCGCGACCGTTTCCGGTCGGACCTTGTCCACCTCGGGCAGGTTGTCCGGCAACTGCGCCGGAACAGCGGCCAGGGATTTCCGGGCGGCGGGCCGCACGATTTCCGGCTGCCGACCGGAACTGGTTTCCGCCTTCTCCTGCGCCCTGGCGAGGGCTCGGCGGGTGCGCTCCAGCTCGTTGACGAGACCGTCGCGGGCGTCCTTGATCGCCTGCGCCTCCTGCTCCGCGAGGGCCCGAGCGGTGGACTGGCGCTCGGCGAAACGCTGTGCCTCGTCGAGCTGCGCGCGCAGTGCCCGGACCGTCTCGTCCAGCTCGCTGGCCCGGTCCTGGGCGGCCTGGGCGGTGTAGCGGGCCTCGGCCAGAGCCTGCTGGTAGTCGCGTTCGGCCTGCTCAGCGGCCTCGGTCAGAATCCGCACCTGCTCGCCTGCGGTCTGCTCCGCGAGCGTCCGGGCGGCGGCGGCCCGGTCAGCGGCGTCGCGGGCCTCGGCGAGCCGACCCTCGGCCAGGCGGGCCGCCTCGACCGCGGCGCCAGCTCGCTGCTCGGCGACCCGGACGGCCTCCCGGGCCTCAGAGGCGGCCTGGGCGTGGGCGGCGATTTCCGCCTCCGTGGCGGCCTCGATTTCCGCCCGCTTCTCCGCCTGCGCCTGTGCGGCCATTTCCGCTTCGGCCGCGCGGGTTTCCGCCTCGATGCGGGCGGCGGCTTCCGCCTCGGCTCGCGCCGTTTCCGCCCGCGCCGACCTTTCCGCTTCCGCCTGCGCCGCCCGCGCGGCGGCGGTTTCCGCCCGCGCCGCCCGGACCTCTTCCGCCCGCCGGGCCGCCTCCTCCGCCGCCGCGATCTCCTTTCCGGTGCGGCCGGTGAGGATCTTGACCCTGACGACCACGATCGGGGCGATGCAGGCGACCGCGACCACCAGGCCCCACGGCGTCTCCTCGCCCTCGGTGATGTAGACGGGGAGAAGGTGCACCGCGATCTGGCAGAAGATCATCAGCAGCATGCCGATGACCATGTCCTTCCACCTGCGACGGTGGAACGCGGTGATCACGTACACGTCGATCATCACCGGGAACATCCAGGCGATCCACGGCGAGAAGTGCGCCAGCACCGCCAGGTCGAACTCACCCTTGGCCGTGAGGATCACCGCGGCCACCATCGCGATCCACGGACCCCACGACACGGCGGCGAGCTTCTCCTTCACTGCGGGCCTCCCGCCGTCGCCAGAGCCCCGTGGATCGTCTGCGCCGGTGCGGGAACCCGCTCGTCGGCGATCAGGGCCTGCCCGGTGCCGAGCAGCTCCCGGGCGATCTCGTCCTCGGCGCACGACTGGTGGCACGCCGCGCCCTTGGCGTCGCGCATCTTCGTGGCGGTATCGCAGACCCGGCAGGGCAGCGACTTGTCGCGGTCGTAGTGGCCCGGACCGGTCCAGTCCAGGTGCACCCGCACCACCAGCAGCGCGGCCATCAGCACACCTCCCCGCGCGCCTGCCGCGCCGCCCGCACCCGGGCGAGCAGCTCCAGGCCGTACGGGTCGAGGTCGGCCTCGTCGATGTCGACAGCCAAGGGGTGCCGGCGGTCGTCGATCCACCGCGCGAGGCGGCCACCGCCGACTACGGCCGCGACCAGGCCGAGCACGACGGCCGGGGAGTACAGCAGGGCCTGCGGCACCTGGTCGGCGTACTCGGTGAGGGTTCTGCCGGCGAGCGCTGCGGCTGGGGCACCGGCGACCGCCGTACCGGCGACCGCGAGGGTCACCCGCGACCGGGCAGCCGGCGGAACCGGCTGGCGCGCGGCCTGCCGGCGCTCCCGCTCCGCGTCGACCAGGTGGCGCAGCTCGCCAGCGAGCCGGCCGGGCAGGGCCGCGACCGTCACCGCGCGGCGCTCCAGCTCCACGTCCGTCACGTCCCGCAGGCCGGCCTTGTACTGGTCCAGCAACGCGGTCATGTCCAGGGTGGTCGTCATGCCGGCCCCCCCCAGCGCGTTGGTCAGGGCGTTCAGCTCCCGCAGCCGCAGCAGCGGGCGCTGCTCGACCTCGGGCAGCGCGGTGAGCACGTCGTGCTCGACCAGGCCGTCACCGCCACGGGCCTTGGCCTCGTACGCGGCGGCGTCGGCCGCCGCCATGGCCCGAGCCCGGTCCTCACCGGCGGTCGCGTGGATCGCGCCGACGCTGGCCGTCACCGTCACCGTGACGCCGGCGGCTACCTCGATCGGCGCGGCCAGGGCCTGGATGACCTCCGCGCCGAGGTAGTGCGCCAGCGGCGCCGGCGACGGGCACGCGAGTACGAACTCGTCACCACCGATCCGGGCGACCACCGCGCCGTCGATCCCGTCCAGGCGGGCGCGCAGGCGGCGGGCGATCTCCACCAGCAGCCGGTCGCCGGCGGCGTGGCCATGGGTGTCGTTGACCGGCTTGAACTTGTCCAGGTCGACCAGGACCAGGTCGTAGGACTCGCCATCCAGGTCATCCAGCGCCCGGGCCAGGCCAGCCCGGTTCGCCAGGCCGGTCAGCGGATCGGTGGTCGCGTCCCGGCGGGCCTGCGCCAGCCGGGATCGCTGCGACCGGGCCATCTGCGCGGCCCACACGTGTCCGGCCAGCGACAGCGCCGCAGCGGCCGGGAGCAGCATCTTCAGCGCCTTCACCGGGTCACCTCCGACCCGGTCGCTGCCGCCCACGCCTGGACGACATTCCGCGGAATTCGGCCACGCTCGCGCACGGCGTAGCCGTTGGCCTGGGCCCACTGGCGGATCGCGGCGCGGTGCGCGGCGGCCTCCGGTCCGGTCCCCATCTTCTGCCGCAGCGCGGCGAGCTCGGCGGTGAGCCTGGCCTCCTTCTCGGCCAGCTCACGGCGACGAGCCTCGGCGGCCTGCTCGGCCTCCACCCGGCTGGTCAACTCCTGAACCAGGCTCGTGATCTTGTCAGCGAGCTGCCTGGTACGGCTGGCCTCGCTGCCCTTGGCCAGGGCCAGCAACTGCTCCAGCGACTGAGAGGCCGGGCGAGCCGGGATCTCCTGCGCGGTGTCGGCCGGCATGGGAACGGTCGGAGCCGTTGTGGTGCCGGGACCGGTGATGACCTTGATGCCCATCGGCATCCCCAGGGCCGGAGCGGCCGGGGTGCCCTTCGAGGCGCGCAGCAGCGCGGCCCGGTCGGTGCCGTTGGACGGGGTGATCGTCGGGGTGCTCATGCCGGCATCACCACCCCGACGGGCAGCAGACCACGCAGGGCCCGAAGGGCCTTGTGCTGGATGGCCTTGATCGCCGCCGGGGTCTTGCCCATCGCCTGGGCGGTCTCGTCGATCGACAGCTCCCGCAGGTACCGCAGCACGATGCACTGCCGCTGCGGCGCGCTGAGCTGGTCGACCCCGGCGATCAGGGCGGCGCGAGTCAGCCGCTCCACGGTCACCTGCTCAGGGCTTGCCACCCGATCCGGCTCGGCCCGGTCGCGGACCTCGGCCATCGGCACCTCGAAGCGGTTCCGGTGCAACGTCTGGTGGTTGATGATCAGGTTCCGGGCGATGTTGGTGATCCAGGCGCCGAAGTCCCCGCCCGGGCGGCGGAAGGCGTCGAGGTTCCGCAGCGCCCGCAGGAACGCCTCCGAGGTCAAGTCCTCGGCAGTCTGGCGGTCGCGCACCCGGCGCGACACGAAACCGAACACCTGGTCGACGTACCGGTCGTAGACCAGACCGAACGCCTCCGCGTCCCCGGCCTGCGCCCGCGCCACCAGCGCCGACACCTCGCCGGCCGTCGATCGCGAAGGAGCCTGCGCCGGATCGGCCGGGGCAGGGCTTACCCTCATTGCTGGCATCTGAGCCTCCTTGGGGTGGGATGCCGCAGGGCGTCGACGGGCCGCAATCCCGTCGACGCCCCCTGTGTTTTAGGCCCCTTTTCGCGCTTGTTTAGGGGGGTGGACTTAGGACACCACAGCCTTTACCTTCGGTCAAGCCCCCTTAATCAAGTCGTCTTGATAGCCCCCTAAACCGACCGTTGCTTGGCGGCCCGGCTGACCAACTACGCTCTTGTTAGCCCCCTCACCCGGAGTGGAGTACGCCGTGCCCGAACCAGAGGAAGCGGCGGCAGCGCAAGATCCGCTTGAGCGCGCCCGCCAGATCAACGCCCTCATCGATGACCACCAGCTGGCCATCGCCGACCTGTCGCGCGAACGGCGCGAGCTCTTCGAGGGGCTTCTGCACAACGGAATGACCCAGCTGCAGATCGCTGAGGCGCTGGGGATGTCTCGCTCGCGCGTCTCTCAGCTCCTGTCCGCCGGCGTACGGCCCGAACGGGCACTCCTTGGAACGGGGCGGCTGACTGTCGCGATCGGCGGCAAGCACGAGACGGGCCGGGCGGACGGGCAGCCGTTGGCGGTGCTTTCCGCCGAAGCTCTAGCCGCATACGACCGCATTGCCGAGTTGGCCAGGTCTGTCGGCCTCAGCGCGGATCACGAAATCGTGCCGCCGCCTGGCATGGTCAAGCTGAACCGGCCGAACTTGATCGTCCTCACCAGCCCGCGGCTGCTGCCTTTCGTCGGCCAGGTCCTGGAGTCTGACGAGCACCTTGGGTTCGCTGTTGACGAGCGCGGTTGGTACCTGGTCGACAAGAATGCGGGCAAGGAGTATCGATCACCCAGCGACAGCGGCGAGCCCGCGGACTACGCCTACATCGGCCGGCTCCCACGTCCCGACGGCAAGGGAACGTTCTTGTACCTCGCTGGTATTCATGGCCCCGGAACAGCGGGAGCGGCGCACTACCTGGAGGGCCATCTGTCCGAGATTTACCGCGAGGTCCGCGGGCGACGATGGTCAGCACTAGTCACCTGCAACTTCGACCCGGCTACACGACAAATCGTCACCAGCGACTTACTCACGCCGATCTATCGGCATGAAGGTGCATGACCGTATGCGGGTGCTAGCCACCAGCGATCCCGGCAGCAATGACCGTGCGAACGAAGACTGGTTCCACGCTGACGAAAACCTGCTGGCCGTTCTGGATGGCGCCACCGCTCGTACTGATACAGGTTGCCTTCACGGAGTGACCTGGTACGCCCACCGGCTGGGCGAGAACACCGTTGAGCTGGCGCGTGATCGATCCACGCCCCTGTCGAAAGTGCTTGCTGATGCAATCAGCCGGGTTGCCGGTGAGCATCGCAGCACATGCGATCTAGGGCACCCGGGTACGCCATCGGCCGGTATTGGCTTGGTGCGTTTTCGGCCCGGCGGACTCGATTACCTGGTCCTCGGAGACGTCTCGCTGGTGATCGATCAAGCCGACCGGTTGATTGTGGTCACCGACGACCGAGTGAGCCACACGGCTACTGAAGAGCGGGCGAAAGCGGACCGATATCCGATCGGTTCACCAGACAAGGCCGCCGCTTTGCTCGCCATGAAGCACGCCGAGTTGGCTGCTCGAAACATGCCCGGCGGGTACTGGATCGCCGAGGCTGATCCGGCGGCCGCGCAACATGCCCTGACCGGCTCTGCCCCCGTCGATGATCGAACGAAGGTGGCGATCCTTAGCGATGGCGCTGCTCGCGCTGTCACTCTCGGGCTACTCGACTGGCCTGGTGCTATGGCCCTTCTGCGCTCCGAAGGGCCGCAAGGGCTGATCGCCCGCGTCCGGCAGGCTGAGGCTAACGACCCGCACGGGACTCGTTGGCGACGCAACAAGCGCTCCGACGACGCGACCGCCGTCTACGTCGATGGCCTCGATTCAGTTGCAGGCTGACGTGGCCCCTAATGGCACGGTGTGGCTATTCCGGCATGTAGATGACGGGTAGGTCCCCGTCGCCGTACCGGTTCTCTCGGGTGAGGATTGAGGCGTCGTGCTCGAAGCTGGCCATGATCGTGGTAGCCAGGTCGGCGCGGCCGATGTAGCCGCGCCAGTAGGCCAGCTCGTGCCAGGTGTGACCGTCGGTAGACAGCACTAGACAGGCGTCGAGAGCCAGGAGCCGGTGGAGGGTGGCGCGGTCTTTCGGGTCATCGATGGCGGCCAGGGCTTCGGCGGCGGTGACGGCGGTGACGCCGAAGCGGTTGCGGTCGGCGATGACCTCGTGCAGCGGTTCGGCGACGTGGACGGAGCCGGCGACGTAGGCGAGCAGTGCGGACCGGTCCAACAGCAGCCGCACCGGTCGATCGTCGGTGCTCACGCGGCCGGCTGGTCGAGTGCGCCGGCGATCTCCTCCTGCATGTGCTGGCGGATCCGCTCGCGGACGGCTTGGCGGCGCTCGGCTGGCCATTCGGCTTCGACGGCGGCGCGGCGGGCGCGGGCGGCGGCTACGCCTTGCTCGGTGATCTGGATGCCGGCGTGGGCCAGCTCGGCGTCGAGGGCGTCCAGGCGCATCCGGTCGCGGACGGCCTGGGTGATGTAGGCACTGGCGTTGGGCTCCTGCTCCAGCCGCTCGGCGACGTCAGGGGGGACGGAGATCGACAGTTTCCTCACTGGCCTGGTCATACCCAGGAGGATACGCCAGTAGCACCCAGGCGGTCAGTGGCGAGGGCTGCCGGTGAGGTGCTGCGCGGCGGCGAAGATCGCGTCGGGGATGTGGTAGCCGATCCCGGCGGGGTGCTGGGCCAGGCGGCGGGCGGCGGCGCGAAGGATGACGGCTGGGCCGAACGTGCCGGTGGTGAACGGGCAGGTCGGGTCGCACGGGTCGCCGGGGCCTGCGGTTCCGCAGCCGATGCACTCGTTGTTGTGGTCGAACTCGGCGGGCGGGATGGCGTGCCGCTGGGCGGCCTCGTACTCGCGGATCAGGGTGTCGAGCACGTCGCGGACGTCGGGAGCCTTCCCGTTGGCCGTGCGGCAGTCCGCCGCGTACCGAGCCAGGTCCCACATGTCGAACCACTGCGTGCCGGCCGGAGTGAAGGTCACGTTGCGGTTGATGTACCCGATGAGGTGCTCACCGAGCATCAGCCGGCCCGGGTGCCGCCCGCTCCGGGAACGGGCCGCACGTCGGTGACACGCAGCTTGGTGTGGGGGACGACGAGGCCAGTGTGGGGCAGGGTGACCGGCTCGCTCGTCAGGCCCGCGTTGATCAGCTCGATGGGCCGTGGCTGGGTCCGCAGGCAGGTGCCGCAGTCGATGGGCTCCGTCACGGCCTCACCCGCGCGGACGTTGTCGCCGCTGCCGCTGGCTCCGCACCATGCGGCGACGTAGCGGGGGCTGCCGTCAGGGCCGGTGATGCTGCTCAGGCTGCCCAGGTGTACGGCCTTGCCGCGGCCGACGCGGGCGGGGGCGAGCTGGACGGGGCGGCTGGGGATCATGGTGGTTCTCCTTCTGCGCGCCCACCCGCGCACCGTGAGGCACGGGTGGGTTTTGCGCGGCCGATTGGCGTGGTGGCGGCCCGTCCGCCACGCTTTTCGGCGCCGTCACGGCCCCCGAGGCTCGCGGTCAAGGGGCGTAGAGCAAAAGATCTTGGCGTTCCTCAGCCAAGATCTTTTGCGTCCCCTTGACCGGGAGTGGGGCCGTGGCAAGCTGAGGCCGCGCCTCAGCCAGAGCAGGCGCGTAGCGCCTTCCTTATCGCCGGCTTGCCGGCAGCCTTTCAGCCCGTAGGGCTGTCGGAAACCCGCGAGCCCGGATGCGGCAAATGGGGTGTCGGCTCAGGTCGTGGCCCGGATCTCCCTCGACGCTTCGTGCCGGGCCTGACTACCGTGGGCGGGGAGTCGATCACTACGGGGGCACGATGACCGACGAATCCGCGCAGCCTGAGCCACTGCGGACTGTGGACAGCACGATCGCGGGCTTGCAGGACCAGATCGACCAGCTCACGTCCACGTTGGAGTACCACCAGCGGCTGTTCGAGCGGCTGCGTGCCCAGGGAGTGCTGGCAGCGGGTGAGCCCGACGACGAGCGGGCGTCATGACCACGCCCGGGCAGCCCGGCGACCTGGTCGCGGCTGAGACCGCCGAGCGCGTCGACGCGGCCCGTGATCGGGCGGCGGCGTTGGCGCTGCGGGCGGCGTCGCTGCACGCCCAGGTCACGCCGCACCCCTCCGCGGACCCTCTCGTGAGTTCAGCGGAGCGGGAGCGGCTGCTGGCGGCGCAGGAGGTGGCGGCCCGCTTCTACTGGGCGCAGCTTGACGGGCCGGACGGCGCTGGGCCACGCCGGTGGCTGGCCGGGCAGGGAGTGCCGGTCGACGGTCGGTGGGTGCTCGGATACGCGCCGGGCCGCCCGACGGCGCTGGTCAACGAGCTGCGCCGGGCTGGCTTCACCGACACCGAGATCCTGGCCTCGGGGCTGGCCTCGACGGGCCGGGGTGGGCTGCTGGTCGACCGGTTCCAGGACCGTGTGATGGTCGGGGTGCGTGAGCACCGGGCGCCGCACGCGGTGGTGAGCTTTGTCGGCTACGCCCCGCCGGGTGCCGACGAGTCGGTGCCGCCGGTGCTGCACGGCCCGGCCACCGCGATCCACCGGCCGGCTGACGTGCTGGTCGGACTCGCCGAGCAGCCGGACCGGGCCGGCCGGCCAGTGGTCGTGGCCGCCACAGCGTTGGAGGCGATCGCCCGGTCCGCGGCGGCCGGAGAGGACGTCCCGGTGGTCGTCGCGCCGTGCGGGCCGACGCTGACACCGGGCCAGGTCGCCGTGCTGACCGAGCAGACCGACGTCGCCGCGGGCGTGACGGTGGCCATCGGCGCCGGAGACGCCGGCCGACGTGCGGCGGAGCGGGCGTATCACCTGCTCGCCCCTGCCGTGCAGGCTCACCCGACGGCCGGCGGGGCGCTGCGGGCGGTCGGCCCCCGGCCGCAGGACCGCGTACGGCCGTTGCTGGAGGCCGTGGTCACCGCCCGGGTGGACTGGGCGACGCGCACCTACCAGACCCCCGCCGGCCGGGCCGGCGTCGCCCGGTCGGCGCGGTCGATGCTGCGCTACCAGGTCGGCGCGAGCGGGGTGGACATCGCCGCGTTGGAGGCGTACGTCGCCCAGCGCCTGGACCCGGTTCCCGGCCCCGAGGTCCAGCCGGCACCGCCCGTGGTCGACGTGCCGGCTCCCGCGCCTGCCGTCCTGGGCGGCGCGGCCACGGCGCACGCGCCGCCGGTGGTCGACGCGGATGGGGCGGCGACCGCCGCCCCGTCCGTCGACCGTGACCAGGACGGCCCGGCCGATGCGGAGGAGACGGATGAACCACTACGGGGCGCAGGCCCAGCGGCACTGGCAGACGTACCTGCCCCAGCGGTACGCAACCATCGAGGACCCGAACAGCTTCTTCTCGACTTTGGGGGAGCAGGCGGCTCAGCAGATCGAGCAGCGGACGCGGGAGCTGGCCGGTCCGGATCAGCCGGGCGAGGGGTACCTCGGCAAGCTGGGCCGGCTGAACGCGGCGAAGCAGATGGCGGAGGAGGAGATCCTCCCCGAGCTGATCCTGATCGACCCGGAGATCGACAGCCCGACGGACGAGACGTCGAGCGCGCCGACGACGGCGGACCCGGCGTGGACGCCGCTGGTGGAGGACCCGACCGACCCGTGGTGGCAACGGGTCGCGGAGGAAGAGGACGACGAGGACGATCCGGCGACGCCGGCCCGGTAGCCGCCCCGGCCGATGACGCCGGCGCGACCGAGCCCAGCGAGACCGGGCCGGCCACCGCGGTGGCGCAGCCCGATGCCGTGGAATCCGACGCCGCGGTGGTTGATGCCGCGGAATCGTTCCGGCCGGGCGGCCAGCAGGATCTCGCGCCCGCCGGCGAGATGGCCAAGCTCCGCGCGAACCTGGCGGCGCTGCGGACCCTGCGGGCGGTGCAGGCCGCCGGGCGGCCGGCCACCGTCCAGGAGCAGGCCGTGCTGGCGCGGTGGGCGAGCTGGGGTGCGGTGCCCGGGGTGTTCGAGTCGCGTACCAACCACCCCGATTACGCCCGGTTCGCCGAGCAGCGCGCCGAGCTGCGGGACCTGCTGTCGCCGGCGGAGTACGCCGCAGCGGAGTTGACCACCCTCAACGCCCACTACACCGACGCGGCCTACGTCCAGGCGATCTGGAGCGCGGTGCGGGAGCTGGGCTTCGACGGCGGGATGGTGCTGGAACCGGGCTGCGGGTCGGGCAACTTCATGGGCCTGGCCCCGCCCTCCGCGCGGATGGTCGGGGTGGAGCTGGACCCGGTGACCGCTGGCATCGCTGCGGCCCTGTACCCGCACGCGGAGATCCGCGCGGAGAGCTTCGCCGACACCCGGGCTCCGTCCGGCGCGTTCGACCTGACGGTGGGCAACGTGCCCTTCGCGAACGTGCGACTGACCGACCGGCGGCACAACGCCGGCCGGCACGCGCTGCACAACCACTTCATCATCAAGTCGCTGCACCTGACCCGGCCCGGCGGGCTGGTCGCGGTGCTGACGTCCCGCTTCACGATGGACGCGGCGAACCCGGCTGCCCGGCGGGAGATGGCGGCGCTGGCTGACCTGGTCGCGGCGGTGCGCCTTCCGTCCGGGGCGCACCAGGTCGCCGCCGGCACGCAGGCCATCACCGATCTGCTGATCCTGCGGCGCCGCGAGCCGGGCCGGGAGCCCGGGCCCGTTGCCTGGGAGCAGACCCGCCTTCTGGACCTGGACATAGCCGCTGAGCAGGCCGACCAGGTCAACGAATACTTCGCTGACCGGCCGGAGCGGGTGCTCGGCGAGATGACGCTCGGGCGGGGCATGAACCGCGACGGCGAGCTGATCGTGCGGTCGACCGGCGACACCGGCGAGGCCCTGGCGCGGGTGCTGCGCGACGTCGTCGACGAGGCCCGCCGTGAGGGCCTGACCATGACGCCGCGCGTCGACGGCGACCGGCCGGCCGAGCCGGTGGCGGTGCTCGCGTCGACCGACCGCGCCGAGGGGCACATCGAGGCCCTGGATGATGGCACCTTCTCCACCGTCGCTGACGGTCAGGTGGTGCCGCACGAGGTGCCCGCGACGCAGGCTGATGAGCTGCGGGCGCTGCTCGGGCTGCGGGACACCGTGACCGCGCTGCTGTCGGCGGAGGCGGCCACCGTTGACGACGGCGACGAGCACGGCGGCGCGGCCGCGCAGGGGTCACCGGCGGCGCTGCGCGCCGAGCTGAACGAGCGGTACGACGCCTACGTGGCCGTCTACGGGCCGCTCAACCGCTACACCCTGCGCCGCACCGGCCGCACCGATCCGGAGACGGGCGAGCCGAAGATGGCCCGGATCAACCCGCCGATGGGCCGCTTCCGGCAGACCGACCCGCACGCCGCCACCGTGTTCGCCCTCGAGCACTTCGACGACACCACCCAGACCGCGACCAAGGCCGACATCTTCGCCCGCCGGGTGATCCTGCCCCGGGCCCCGCAGCTCGGCGCGGACACCCCGGCCGACGCCCTCGCGATCTGCGTGGACAACCACGGCGAGGTGCGGCTGCCCGAGGTGGCCCGGCTGCTCGGGGTCAGCGAGCCGGAGGCCCGCGCCGCGCTCGGCGACTTGGTCTACGACGAGCCCGGCACGGGCCGGCTCGTGGAGGCCCCGGAGTACCTGTCGGGCAACGTGCGCGTCAAGCTGCGCGCCGCCCAGGCCGCCGCCGAGACGGACCCGCGCTTCGAGACCAACGTGCGCGCCCTGCAACGCGTCGTGCCCCGCGACCTCGGGCCAGGGGAGATCGACGCCGCGTTCGGCGCCCCGTTCCTGCCCGCCCCCATCGTGGAGCAGTTCCTGCAGGAGACGCTGCGTGACCCGGGGCTGCGGGTGGAGCACGTCGGCGGATCCGACTGGCGGGTCCGCGGCTCCCGCACCGGCGTGCTCGCGCGCTCGACCTGGGGCACGCCGGGCATGGCCGCGCCGGACCTGGCGCAGCGGCTGCTGACCAAGACCCCGATCCGGGTCTTCGTGGAAGTGGAGGAGGGCAAACGCGCCCTCGACGTCGAAGCCACCGCCGCCGCACAGGCCAAGGCAATCGAGCTGGAGGAACGGTTCAGCGCGTGGGTATGGGAGGACCCGGACCGCGCCGAGCAGGTCGCCACCACCTACAACGAGATGTTCAACGCCACCGTGCCGCGCAGCTACGTCGGGGTGACCCGGTCACTGCCCGGCATCGCGGTGGGCTTCACGCCGCGCCCGCACCAGGTGGAGGCGGTCGCTCGCATCGTCGCCGAGCCGGCGGTCGGGCTGTTCCACGCCGTCGGCGCGGGCAAGACCGCGGTGATGGCAATCTCCGCGATGGAGCAGCGCCGCCTCGGCCTGGTCAACAAGCCAGCCATCGTGGTGCCCAACCACATGCTGGAGCAGTTCACCCGCGAGTTCCTACAGATCTACCCCCGAGCCCGGCTGCTGGCCGCCGGCCGCGACGACATGAGCACCGACCGGCGCCGCCGGTTCGTCGCCCGCTGCGCCACCGGCGACTGGGACGCGATCATAATGGCCGCCAGCTTCTTCGAGCGGCTGTCGCTGTCCCCGGAAGAGCAGCGCCGCTTCCTCGACGAGGAGCTGCAGGAGCTGCGCGACAAGATCGTCCGCGCCGGTGAGCAGGCCATCGCCAACGGCGAGGACGCCAAGCGCTCCAGCAGCGTCAAGCGCCTGCAGAAGGCGTTGCTGCGCAAGGAAGAGCGGATAAAGGAGAAGCTCGACAGGGTCAAGGACCCCGGGGTCACGTTCGAGCAGACCGGCATCGACTTCATCTACCGTGACGAGCTGCACGAGCTGAAGAACGACACCATCACCAGCTCCATCCCCGACGCCGGCAACGACGGCTCCGACCGGGCCGTGGACTTCCGGATGAAGCTGTCCTACCTGCGCCGCCAACGCGGCATGCGCGTGGTGTGCGGGGCCACCGCCACCCCGATCGCCAACAGCGTCCGGGAGCTGTACGTGGCGACCCGGCAGCTCCGCCCGGACCTGTTGGAGGCAACCGGCACCACCGACTTCGACACCTGGGCGGCCACCTTCGCCAAGGTCGTCACCGCCATCGAGGTGTCCCCGACCGGGCAGGGCTTCCAGATGCGCGCCCGGCTGGCCAAGTACGCCAACGTGCCCGAGCTGTCGCTGATGATGCGCACCTACGGCGACGTCCGCACCCCCGAGGACCTGGCCCTGCCCACACCCCTGCTGACCCGCCGCGAGGACGGCGAACGCGCCCCGCACATCGTCACCCTCGACCCGTCACCCGAGCTGGAGGAGTTCATCTCCGGCCTCGACGAGCGAGTCGAGCGGATCCGCAACCGCCAGGTCGACCCCAGCGTCGACAACATGCTCAAGGTCAGCGGTGAGGCCCGCGCCGCATCCCTGGACCTGCGCCTCATCGGGGAACAACAGAACACCCCCAGCAAGATCCACGCCGCCGCCGAACGGATCGCGGCGATCTGGCGCGACACCCGCGACACCGTCTACCTGGTCAACTCCGACGCCGAGACGCCAGTCGAGCACCCCACCCCGGGTGCGTTGCAGATCGTCTTCTGCGACCAGTCCACCCCGAACCCTGAGCGCTGGAACGTCTACGACGCCCTGGCCGACCTGCTCGTCGAGCGGGGAATGCCCCGGGAGAAGATCCGCTACATCCACGAGGCCGACACCGACGCCAAGAAGGCCAGCCTGTTCGCCGCCTGCCGCTCCGGCGACGTGGCCGTGCTCATCGGCTCGACGGCCAAGATGGGCGTCGGCACCAACGTCCAGGCCCGCGCGGTCGCGCTGCACCACCTCGACTGCCCGTGGCGGCCAGCCGACGTCACCCAGCGCGAGGGCCGCATCCTGCGCCAGGGCAACCAGAACCCCGAGGTCAGCATCTACCGCTACGTCGTCGCCGGATCCTTCGACGCCTTCTCCTGGCAGACCGTGGCGCGCAAGGGCACCTTCATTGACCAGATCATGCGCGGCACCTCCGCCCGGGAGATCGAGGACGTCAGCGACGAAACCCTGCAAGCGCACCAGATCAAGGCCATCGCCACCGGCAACCCGCTGCTGATGGACCGCGAGCAGGTCGCCCAGGACCTCACCCGCCTGGAGCGTGCCGACCGGACCCACCACAACACCCAGGCGGCGCTGCGCCGGCAGGTCGGCGAGCTGAAGGCGTGGATCGTCAAGGACACCCGCCGCGTCGAGCTGCTCGACGACGTCATCGCCCGGCGCCAGGACACCCGCGGCGAGAAGTTCGCCATGACGGTGGCCGGTCACCGGTTCACCAAGCGCGCCGAGGCCGGCCGGGCGCTGCAACACGCTCTGACCGCCAGCGCGCAGGGCGTCGCCTCCACCGACCGGCGCGAGGTCGCCGGCGTCGCCCAGCTCGGCGGCTTCGCCGTCGACGCGGTGTTCTGGTCCGGCCGCGACGGGATGCTCGTCGCGCTGCGATTCGATGGAATCCCCGACTCCTCCACCACCATCGGCCTCACCTCTGCTCTGGAGGGCGACCCGACCGGCCTCGTCCGCCGCCTAGAGAACCAGCTCGCCGACCTGGACAGCACCCGGGCCACGGTACAGGCCCGCATCGCCGGTCAGCAGGAGGAGATCGCCCGGGCCACCGAGCAGCTCGACCAGCCGTTCCCACGCCGCGACGAACTGCTCGACACCCGTCGCCGGCTCCGCGCGATTAACGCGGTCATCGACCTGATGGCCGACACCACCCCACCACCGTCGGCCGCCCCGCCCGCCGTACCTGTCACGGTCGACAACTGGATGCCGACGGACCTGTGCGACAGCCTGACCCCCGACGAACAGGCATGGCTGGAACGGCGCGTGCAGCACGTCGCCGGCGGCGGCGCCGTGCAAGACTCGGCCCGCACCAGCGACCTGGCTGCCTTCTCTGCCCCGTTCGACAAGGCGCTCACCCACGCCCTCGCGGACCCCGGCAACACGGAGATGGCCGTCGCGGTGATGCTCAAGTGCGACGACCCGGCCTGGCGCCGCGCCCTCTACAGCGCCGCCGAGCGGGCGGTGCACCAGGCAGTCCGTGACGCCCCGCCTCCACCCTCCCTATCAGCGACGCCGACCGCGACGCCCACGGTCGCGGCCGGGCAGCACCAACCAGCGGACCCACTGACACCTGCCGAGATCGTCGCCGCCACCACCCCCGAGGACCGGGCGCTGCTGGACGCCTGCAGCAAGCAGGCGTTCCGCGCCGACGATGTCCAAGCGGCCATTCACGCCCACGATCAGGTCGCGTTCGCCACCGCGTACGGCACCGCGATGACTACAGCAATCAGCGAGGTCGACGACCCGGCGGCCGTGGTACGCCTCGCCGAGCTACACGGTGACGAGTCGTTCCGCACCGGCCTGACCAACTTGGTCTGG
The DNA here is from genome assembly GCF_003176715.1 of Micromonospora sp. S4605. Taxonomy (NCBI): domain Bacteria; kingdom Bacillati; phylum Actinomycetota; class Actinomycetes; order Micromonosporales; family Micromonosporaceae; genus Micromonospora; species Micromonospora sp. S4605. The sequence continues at coordinate 29,334 of NZ_QGSW01000215.1, read as the reverse complement.
GACAACCTCGCGCCGCTCCTTCGATCCGAGCGCCAAGCCGTGCCCGCCTCGGCGGTCGACTCGGCCTCGGTCGCCGCCAAGGCGTTCCTCCCCGTTCCTCGCGCGGCGTCGACGAGCGGCCCGGCCGCCGCGCCTGTCTCACCGGCCCCGACCAGCACCTACCGCGCCGCCGACCACGACCACGCCCGCTGATCCGCCAGACGATTGCCGGCTCCATTGACGCTCTTGGCCCCGATGCCGGAATAAACGATCACACCCTCGGCGCTCCTAGACTGAACGACCGTCGATAGCTGCCGCCGCCAGGCGGATCATGAGCGCACCCGGACCAGAGACATCTCTATGTAGGGGCGTCCGCGGGGGAGGAAATGAAACGGCGTCCTGCGGTGAGCCACGGCCACGGCGTCCGCGATGTGCGGGGCCTGGATCGTGCTGCCTGGGTCGAACTCGCCAAGGGCGCCGTCGTCGACCTCGTTGAGGCCGAGTTCGCTGTGCCGCATGCAGAGCTGGAAGCCCGGCTGTGGGAGCGAGTGTGGGAGGAACCTGGAAGCGGTCGGCGTGCCTCCTTCTTCCCGCACATCCTCAGCGAGGCGGTACGGGACCTCACCGCTGAGGAGCAGATCCAGACCTGGGAGCACCCGACCAAGGGTGGGGTCACCACCGAGCTGATCATCCCCGGCAACGTCGACGGCCGCTGGACATACATCGAGCGGGTCATCCGGCGTAAGGCCATGCTCTACGCCCGTTTCCTGCGGTGGAGCAAGACTGAGTTCGGCCCGGCGGGCGAGGCCGTCGTGCGTGCCTCGCTCACCGACGCGATGCACCGCGGCTTCGTACCGATCACGCCAGGCTTCGGAGAGGTGGGCACCCTCGGCACGGCCAGCGTGAGAGGTCCACTGGACTCCGGCGCGTGGATGCTCGTCAACGACCCGGTGGCGAGACTGCCCGTTCCGCACGCCGTCCTGTTCGAGATCAAGAACCGGCGGTTGACCCTCTACCCCCGACACGCCGAAGTGCACCAGCTCCTCTACAAGGCCGCCCACTTCCAACAGGAGCTGCCCGGTCAGCGGATCGTTCCGGTGCTGATCTGCCGACGCGCCCACAAGTGGCTGTTCTGGATGGCGAAGGATCTCGGGTTCATCGTCCACGACACCAAGAAGCAGTACCTGACGCTGCCCGACAAGACCGATCCCCGTCTGCTGGAGGAAGTCCGCGCCGGCCTCGCGCTCGATGACCTGCAGCTGGTCTCCAGTACCTCCCAGCCACGCATCCACAACCTCTTCCTGGAGGTGCTTCCCGCTCAGGCGCGCGCCGTCGCAGAACGATGGGCGCAGGCCGGCTCGACCCTACTCAAGCACTACCAGACGATGCGTGACGACAGGTTGAAGCCATGGACCCGGACCGAAGCCCTCGCCGACCTCCGCGCCGACGCCGCCCTCGCGCTCGACGCCGCCGGAGTACCTCCCGACGAGCAGATCCTGGCCTGGGCACTGGAGGAAGACACCGACACTCCCGAAGGTTACTGAACCACCAGCGCAGCAGCCCGAAGCGCAGCGCCGATCAGAAGGGCGGCTCCTCGTCGAAGTTGCCACTTGCGGGGGCGACGTCGGCCCAAGGGTCCTCGAAGTTGCCACGAGGCGCCGGCGCCGACGGCGGGCTTGGCTTGGGCGGCAGCGTCGGTACGTCGCCCTCGTAGTCGTCGAGCACAGCGTTCCAGCGCTTCTTCAGCTCACCCCGCAGAGTCACCTCGGACCAGTTGTCCTCGGGCCACCGGTCTTCGTCCGGGCTCCGGTCCGCCAGGGCGCAGAACGCCTGGAGAATGGCATCAACGGTTGCCCAGGTACGCGGCACAACGGCACCAGCCAGCACGCGGCGGATGGTCTCGGTGCTCGCCGTACCCGGCAGGTCCTCGTTGTCCCGGATCCAACTCTCGATCTGCCGCAGTGTCGGCCGGCCAGCCTCCCGGTAGTGCGTGAACAACTCCTCGACGAAGGCGCGGCGAGGACCGTCCGGCAGCACGTCCTTCGACGGCATCCTCAACGTTCTCGGCACGCCCGCCCCCGCTCGGAAGTCACGCTTTGACAACCGAAGTCTAGAGACCACCACCCACGACTCACTTTCCCAACATCACGACAACGCTGGAACAACCATGAGCCCAAGTCGACGTCCGGAGATCAACCGCTCTGAGCAGGCCTAACGATGGATTCACCAGCAAGCTCGACCGTCGAAAGGCTGCCCGTTGACCACCCTGACCGTCCGCGGCATCTGGCTCGCGATCGCCGCCCTAACGGCCGTCCTCGTCGGCGCCACCGCTGGCCTGCTCGCCTGGGCCGGCGGCCTCAACCCGCCCACCGCCGTGCTGACGGGCGGTGCTGGCTTCGGCGGCACCCTCCTGCTCATCCTCACTGCCGTCCGGTTCACGGCCGGCGAGACGCAGTGAGGCAGGGAACCTCTTGATCCAGCCCCCGCGGGCCTCGCTCGAGTACCCGCTCCACCGAGGCGGCGCGGACTTGCGCCTTCGAGTGCAGTGGTCGCCGCCCGCGCCAGTCGCGGCGACGTCCCGGCCAACGCGTACCGGCGCGAGCCCGTCCCGAGTCGTCAGTCGGTGGGGGCGGTTGAGATCGCCCACCAACCGTTACTCGGAAGGCTCACTGACGTTGCGCCGAGGCCGAGATTGCAGAGGGGGTGTGTCCCTGTCGCAACCTTCCCGCGGTACCATCTGTCCTACTTGACCTAGGGCCGGGCCGCTGCCGGATCACAGCCCGGATCGGGGAGGACGTGATGACGCCAAGGCTCACGCCGGGCGGACAGGGCCCCGCCCGGCGCTCGGGACAGCGGCGCCGGGCCGCGCCATCGCGGACCGGACGCCCGGTGGCCCGGGGCGCCACAGCCAATGAGAGCGCCGACACCCGCCGCTCCGCCAACCGCCCAGCAGCTCGCCGAACGATGGTCCGCCGTACCAACGTACCGCAGCCGCGCCACTTCACCGGCCGCGCCACCGTGCTATTGGCGGTGCTAGTCGCGCTCGCGCTCGCCTACACCTATCCGGTGCGCGTCTACCTGAGCCAACAATCAGACATCGCACGCATGGAACAGGCCCAGGCCGAGCAACGCCAGCGGATCAGCGACCTGAGCAAGCAGGCAGCCCTCTGGAAGGACAAGAAGTACATCGAGACCCAGGCCCGCGAGCGCTTGCTCATGGTGCACCCCGGCGAGCGCCTCCTCGTGGTCATCACCGCCCCCGAGGGCGCCACCCCCAACCCGGAGAACCCGGCCGACACGAGGAAGAGCCCGCCAGCCGACCCCTGGTACGAAACCCTGTGGTCCTCCATCCAGGCCGCCGACGCGGAGAGCGACAAGTGACTGACCACACCGGCCGACCGCGAACGTGATACGGGCACAGCTCGGCCGCCGCCGCACGGCACCTGGGACGGTGGAGTCGGCCGGGTTAATGGACGGGATGGAGGCACGCCTAGCCACCCGATCCCGACCTGGCGAAGCGGTACCCGGACGGCGACGAGGACTACCTGGGCCTGGCGCGAGGAGATCGAGGGTACGTCAGCGAGCGGCATGCTGGTGCGGGTCAAGTGCTCTCCACCTGGCATATCTGGGCACGCGCTTGGCGCAGGCCGAGAGCGGCTCCAAGGATCCCGCGAGACTCCCATCCTTGTCCTGAACTTCCACAGTGGACTGCCTGTCGACACCGACGGTCGCAGGCGCGATCGTCAGACCGACTGCGCAGCGCCTGTCACGACAAGAATCCGTTCGTGATCTATTCCGTCGTGGGCCCACTGCTGGTGGCGACGCCCTTCGGCATCACCACCAGCAGCAAGACTCGGTTCGTCAGTCGCGCACGCCCATGCCCCGGACAACCAAGCGAGACAACGCACCTATGAACAGGGGCGTGTGTACGTCCCGCATTTCCAAGCCGGCTCTAGCGCTAAGCCCATTTACCACCTCGACGACACGGTAGTCACTGTGTGTGACGCCCGTAGTTGCCGCGGTGCGGGTACGTCGAATTGCAGTCCTTCCTGGAGTGGTTTCCGGGCGACACCCAGGAGCCATAGTACGTCGCGGATTTATTATAGTCGTTCCAGCAGGTTATCCATACCCGGTACTGCCCGGTGCCACCGTAGCAAATAGTCGTAGCACCGGGATATGTGGAATATGGATAATCCCTAGTGGCCAGGTGGCAGTCTGTTGGCGCGGCTGACGCCGCCGCAGGAGTTAAAGTGACGGCCGTGGCCACCGCGGCCACAACCAAGGCCAGCTTCCCCACCACAATTCTGGGTACACCGGCCACGGCAGACAGCAATGCCTTCCGCCCTCGCACGCGTCCACGCAATGTCTTGTCCTTCCGCTGTACGGACAAAGAAAGCCGCACCGCACAATCATGCAGGTGCGACATACACGCGGCCGACCGCAAGCGCTGCTCGAAGCCTAGTTTGACTAGGCGTTGCACTCAAGCCCTTCGTTTACGGATGCAAGTTGATCAAATACGCTACGTAGCACTTGATCTTAACTGCAGAGACATTTCCGCAGATGCATGTGTAGCTCCCTTTCTCATGCGGTCACGGTCCGGTGCCATCTCGTGCGGAGCTGTGAAGAAGGTCACCCGTGGGGGCGGTCGCGTCGGGGTGTTACGGCGCCTGCTCTCGACACAGCCGTCCATGCCGCCGGGAACTGGTCGGGATCGCCGGGACCGAGCGGCACGGCGGTTCCCGCATCCACGAGATCACCACAGGGCCACCGTGCGCCCGTAACGGGACCTGACGGCTGGCCGGCGAGAAGCGCTCGGCGCAGGTCGCGAGGGCTGGCAACGGCGCGTTACGGCTGGTCGACAGACCGCCGTCGTACGCCCGGCCGCCGTCATACGTGACCGAACCTCGGCGAGGGCTTCGGTCACCGGGGTCCGCCTGGTGCAGACCACCGCCGGGCTGCGCGACTTCAGGTCAGTCGGCCGCCAAGATCGCGCTAGCGGCCGCGTGGTCGCCGTGGGCGGCGGCGAGGGCGGCGCGGCGGGCGCTGCCAGTGCCGGCGCGCTCGGCGGCCGCGGCGGCGTCGCGCTCGTTCAGCCGACCCGCACGGTGGCCAGTCCGGCCGCCCGTCGCGGCGGCCTGGTCGACGACGTCGCCCCGGCACGGCCACCTCCTGGACGTGCCGCTCGCGGCGGCGGGCCGGGGTGCGGCGGCTCCTGCTCGCCGGTCAGCGCCTCCTGAGGAGCGACCACAGGTAGCCCAGCGGCCGCTGGTCAGCAGCTCCCGGCCACCTCGAGACCCGGTCGACCACGGCGAGCATGGCCTCGACGTTCAGTCCGGACCGAGCTGCGCCCCCGATCTTGGCGGCCACCCGGGGCAGAGGCGCGGCCTTCAGCCAACTCCAGCGCCCGCTAGCCCAGCCCGCTAGATAGTTGATCTTGACTAATGCTGGACGTGGACGTCCGGCCGTCGAACCCTATCGGCCGGGCGACGGGTCAACCACACTTGCCGCGGCCGACCGCGCGGTGGGCTGCTGCGCCCTGGCCGACGGAGGGGCCGCCGTGGTGTCGACCACGACGGACTTGGTCGACTGCGGGAAGGCATGGGCGGCGAGCTGCGCCGCGTGGACATCACGCTCCGCAGGGCCGGCCAGGGGCCGGCCCGCGTCGACGCGCTCGTCCTGGGTGTGCTCGGTGGCGGCCTCCCGCCACGCACCGTCGAGCGTGGCCGAGCGGCGTTCCTCGCCACCGTTCGCGTCGGTCCGCGCCACGGCGGCGGCCTGGTCCGTGGCGTAGTCGTGGACTACGCGGAACGCGTACGCGGCGGGGGTGTGGGCCCGGTCGACGAAGCCAGGCACCTGCCGCAGCAGAGCGCGCACGTCGTGCCCGCCGCGTTCCAACTGGTCGAGCTTGTACGCCAGCGCCGGCCACGCCTCCGACCCGATGACCCGCTCCGCCCGGTCGGCGGTCCACACCTCCCGCACATGCACCGCCATCGCCTCCTGACGATCCTGGGCGGTGCGACGCCGCTCACCGGCGCCGGCGGCCCGTGGGTCCGCCGACCGATCCCCGTCGTCCAGGGCGGCCCGATCGAGTTGGTCGGACAGCCACCCCGCGTCCCCTGGCCGGGCACCGGCCGCGGGGTTGACATGGACACCGCGCTCGGCGAGTCGCACCACCATGACCCGCTGCGCGGCACCGGCCCGGGGGTCGACAGCCGCCCACCCGGCGCTGGCCCGCCAGGCCCGGGCGATGTCGTCCGCGGACGCCTGCCGCCACCACGACGGACGGGTCGCCGGCCGCCAGATCGCCGCGTCGGCCTGCTGCGCCGCGCGGACCTGGGCGCGGATGCGGCGCGCCCGGTCGTCGCTGGCCCGGGCGGTTCCCTGCAGCTGGGCGATGCGGACGTCGATGAGCACCTGCGCCAGTTGCCCGGCGGCCTGGATCACGGCGGCGACCGCCGCGGTGGCCCGCTGGTGGATCTCGTCCATCTCGTTGTCGGGCACTACCTCGTCCTCCTCAACGCTGCGGTTCCCGGTCGACGCTAGGGTTGACACGGGGTCGGACCGGGCCCGGCACGGTGTGGATCCGCCGCTCCGGTGAGCTGGCCCGGGGCTGTACGTGCGCCTGGTCGACGAGCCGGACGCCCGGCTGCAGCAGGGGCATCAGGTGCGCCGCGGCGGCGGCAGCCGCGCCGGCGGCGTGGGCCTGCTGCTGCGCGCCGCGCAGCTCGGCCAGCGCCACGACCAGCCGCGCCGCCTGCACGACCACAGCGAGCAGGACGGCCGCCTCACCGCCGTCGCGGGCGTACCCGGCGACCAATAGCGCATCCGCCACACGGCCCAGCTCCCCGGCCACCGACGACGCCGCTGGCGCCGGCGCACGGCGCGGTGGCGCTGCCGCACGAGCCAGGGCATCGGCCGCCCGGGTCACCGGACCCCGCCCCGACGGTTCGGCGGCCGCCGCCACGCGCGCCAGCAGCTCGACGCTGGCCCGGGCCACCGCCGGCCACTGCGGCGAGTCGGGGGCGACACCGGCCAGCCGGCCGCTGATCGCCTCCAACGCCGCCGCGCTGGACCGCCACACCGCCATCCGGTCCTCGCCGCGCAACAGCTTCGATTCCGCGGAATCCGCCGCCTCCCACTGACCGGCCGAGGGTCGCTCCGCGTCGGGCCACCGTGTGCGGACCTGGGGAAGGCTGAGGTCGCCGTCCAGGCTACGCCCGGCGTACCAGGTCGGCTTACCCGCCCCGGCCGGCCGCAGCGCGACCGCGTACCCGACCACCTGGTCCGGGTCCTTTGCCGCGGTGCGCGCCGCCACCAGCAATCCCGCGCCCTTCATCCGCGCGACCCACTCGGCTTCGCTGCCCGCCCCGGCCAGGGCCGCCCGAACCTGGCGGCGCAGCAGCTCCCGGTCCGGCGCCTGACCGCTGCGCCGGGCCCGGTCCACCTCCGGCCGGTTCAGCTCGGGCCGCTTCGTCGCCCCGCTCCGGCCGGGCGTCCACTTGCCCAGACCGAACTCGTCCTCGATGAGGTCGGCAACCTGCTGGCTGCGCCGCTTGTCCTGCCGCAGCCACACCGGCGCCCCGTCCTCGGTGGCGAGGGTGACGACCAGGTGCACGTGGTCGTTTCCCTTGGCCGACAGGCCGTGCCGCACAGCGATCCACCGGCACCCGGCCCGCTCGGCGTCGCCGGTGAAACCCATCTCGGCCACGAACCGGGCCGCGATACGACCCCACGTCGCGTCGTCGAGCTGCCCCTCCTGCGCGGGTAGGCTCAGCGAGCACTGCCACACGTACTGCTTCACCCCGCGCTCACCGGCGGCGATCTGCGGCGCGTCCAGCCGCGCAGCCAGCTCCTCCAGCGACCACCCGCCGCCGTCACGCTCGCGGCGTCCCGGGGCGAGCACGGACACGTCGTCGTACCCGGCCACCAGATGCGGATCGACGTGTTCCTCAGCCTTCCCCGGCCCCCACAGGTACTCCAGCAGACCGCGCACCCGGCTGCCGTAGGTGACCTTCGGGATCATCGCCGGCCCGTCTGCGCGGCGGCGATCGCGGTCACCAGCTCGTCAGCGCGCGCCGCCACTCTCGCCAGATGCGCCGCCGCGGCGGCCAGGTCCCCGGCCGGCTCACCGGTGGAGTGCAACCGCGCCACCGCCTGATTCAGGTTGTGCGCCGCACCCCGCACCTGCCGATGTACGCCCATCAACTCGACCAGCAACGGCCCCGTCTCCGCAGCACCGTCCGGGCCAGCCGGGGCGGGCACCAGCGGCGCCGATCCGACCTCCGCCAGGTACGCCGAGGTGGCCATCCGAGCCGCCGCCGCATTCGCCTCGACCGCCGCCATCTCCGCCTCAGAAAACCGCACAGTCACCCGATGCACACGCGGATCGTCGTCGCTGTGAGCCCGCCGCCGGCGCTGGCTCGCACCGAACCGGACCACGCCGACCTGCGCCGAATCAGCCACGTCGACCACCCTCCCGACGAGCGTCGCCCGCCGCATTCTGGCCGGCCGCAGCGCGGCCCGTCTGACCAAAAGTCAGACTTTTACTCCAACTTGCTCCGACGAAGAAGGCCGGTCGCGTGGCTACGGCCTGGGTGCGCCGCAGCGCAGAGCGCGCCCGACGGCGCGCGTCGGAGCCCCACCCCGTGGTGGCTGGAGACGATAGCCGGCCGCCGCCCAGCGTCAAGGGCGCTTTGCGTCGCTGCGCGATGGGCCTGCGGCCCACCCTTAACCCTGGTCGACGTCCTCGGCTGACGTGAAGGGCGCCCCCACCGGCCGGGGAGAAGGGTGGAAAAGCGGTACCGCGCGGGCGGATCTTGGCGGCTAAGCTCGGCGTCCACACCCACCAGAGCGCAGTAATCCTGGGGAGGACTTCATGGCCGAACAGAGCGCCAAGGCGGTGCGCAGCGAGACCGAGAAGGCGGCACTTGCGCTGCTGCGCGAGCGCGCCAACCTGGTCGGTGAGGCCGCCACCGCGCGGCACGAACGTGACCAGCTCGCCGAGGCCCTGCGCGAGGCCAACGCCCGCTACAGCGCCCGGTACACCGCCGCACTGCAGGGCGGCTGGACCGCTGACGAACTGGCCAAGCTCGGATTGGACGCGCCGGAGTCCGGACCGGCCCGGCGCCGCCGTCCGACCCGGTCGGCGTCGTCGCCCGTGCCCGGTGAGCGGGTAGCGCCGCCCGCCGAGGCCGGACAGCCCTAGGTAGGGTCCGCTCGCTGGCATGTCGACGGCCTTCTCCGCTGTGGCGGGGGAGGCCGTCACGCTGGTCCCGATCACGTGCTCGACCCCAGCAGAGCACCGCGGGCCCGCATGAACGGCACCGGGTCGACGGCGTTGCTGCGGTCGGCGTTGTACGGCCCCGACGGCACGTTAACGTGCACCTCGAAGTGCAGGTGCGGTCCGGAGCTGCCGCCGCTGTTACCCACGAACCCGATGACCGCCCCGGCGGCGACGCGCTGGCCGATGGACACCTCGGGTCGCTGGATCATGTGGCAGTAGCGGGTGACGATGTTGCCCGGATGGCGGATGTCGACGTACCAGCCGCAGCCACGCTCGCTGGTGTTGCCGTCACGGTCGCACGTGGTGTACCAGTCGCACTTGACCTGCTCCACCACGCCCGTCGACGCCGCGCGGATCGGGTCGCCGCGCACGTCGGCCTTCGACATGTCCACGCCGGCGTGGAAGCTGCGCCCACGCGGACCGAAGCCACTACCGACGATGGCCCGGATCGGTTGCACCCAGCCGCCCGGGCCGACCGGCACCGGCCCCAGGTCGTCGACGCCGCACGGCGCGGTCGGTGCGCCGCCGCCGATGTCGTCGATGTTCGGCAGGCCGAGCACCCGGGCGGCGAGCTGCTCGGCGTCGTCCTCCCACTTCTGGTACTCCTCCGGGTAACCAGAATTCTGCACCGCCTGCGCCGCGTCGGTCAGCCGCATCCGCTGCCAGCCGTCGACGCGCAGCAGCGCCTCGTAGAACTTCCCCGCCGCGTACGTCGGTGTCATCCGCTCGCGCACACTGCCCCACCCGGGGCGCTGCTGGAACAGCCCGACCGAGTCGTGGTCGCGGCCCACGCCCTCGTGCGGCAGGCTCAGCGACTCAGGCACGTTGGCGTTGGCCAGGTTGCGCAGCGTGGACTCCTGCATCGCGGTCGCCAGCGCAATGACGTACCCGCGCGGCGGCACCTTGCGCTGCCGTCCGACCGCGACGATGGTGGCGGCGTTGGTGGTCTCGACGCTGCCCCACGAACCGATCCCCGGGACTGGTGAGGATCCCGGCAAGGACGGCACCTCGCACGCCGCGGCTTCCGCATCGGCTTGACCGAACATCACCAGCGGCAACCCAACCGTGCCGCCGCACACCAGCGCGACGGCTGCCAGCACCGCCACGGCGAGGGTGGTCGTTCGGCGATTCATGGGCTCACCGACCGGGTGAAGTCGTTTCCGGTCACCAGCCAGCGGCCGTTGACCGCGGCGAGGGTGACGGTCAACCCGCCCGCGTCGGTAGCCACCTCGTACACCGCCGCGCCGTCTTTCGGTGCCTGCTTCTCCACCGGACGACCCGTCACTCGGGTCGCCGGCACCCTAGATGGGTCGACGGTCCGCAGCGCTTGGGCGAACCCCTCGTCGCAGCGCACTGCCACCCCCTGCCACCACGCCAGCGGTGGCAGGTCCGGCCGCGCCCACGCTGCGGCGAACGCCGCCGCCACCGGAGCGGCCTGCGCCGGCGGCGGTGGGTCCGCGGACGGTTGCTCGTGATCGTGGTCGTCGCGGCCCGGCTGCTCACCCGCCGGCGACGGCGATCCCTGATCGGCGGCGCCTGTCGGATAGACAGGGCCGCTGCGCTCCAACGCGGGAGCGTCCGCCTCGCCGGTGGGCGTGCAGCCGACCATCAACAGCCCGGCGAGGACAAGGCCGTAGGCGATAAGGGCCGACCAACTGGACTCATCAATGCACGCGGATGCGCGTGCTCTGCGTGCCAATCGACGCCCTCCCCCGTGGTGCCTTCGCGTCCTAAAGCGGCAGAGCAACACCATAGATCCACTCGGAAACGCAGTGCTACTGTCTGACACTCGTCGGTGACCTTGAACGCGGGGGAGGCATCGGATGACGGGAAGTAACTATGTGCGCTGGTGGGGTCGCCGGTGAAGGCAGTGGCTGTCCGGCCCTCGCGCACACGCCCTGGCCCCGCTCCCGAGATGCCGCTCGCGCTGATTCCGCAGAATCTCGATGCCTGGCCGCCGGTGTGGTGGGTCGGGTGTCACGGCGGCGCTGGGGCGAGCACGCTCGCCCGGCTGGTTGGCTTCGGGTTGGACTTCGGCAGCAAGGGCTGGCCGATAGTGACGCCGGCGATGCCGGCGACCAACGTGGTCCTGGTCTGCCGGATGTCGGCCTCCGGCACTTGGGCGGCGACCGGCGCGATCGAGCAGTGGCGCCGCCGCTCCGGCATGTCCGGCCTGATAACGGTGCTCGGGGTGGTCGCGGTCGCCGCCTCACCGCGGCGGCCACCGCGCATTGCCACCGAACGGCTGCATCTGCTACGCGGGTGGGCACCGCAGGTGTGGCGCATCGGCTGGGTCGACGCGCTGCTCGCCGCCGACGACCCGCGCGACGTCGGCGCTCCCCCGGACATCGAGGCGCTGCGCACCGCGATCTGGCAGAAGGTACACACACCCCGGGAAGGGATGCGATGACCCTGATCGACCACCTCCAGACCGTGCTGGCCGCAGCGCCCGTGCCGGACCCGGGCGGCGGCGAGGCACCTCCCGGCGTGGGCGACAAGATCCTCACGATCCTGAAGTGGATCGCCTACCTGGCCACCGCCGCCTGCGTCGGCGGGGTGCTCTACACCGCGGCGAAGATGGCCCTGGCCCACCGCCGCGGTGACGACACCAACATCTCCCAGCTCGGCTGGGTGTTCGCCGCCTGCATGCTCATCGGTAGCGCGTCCGCGGTGGTCTCCGCGCTGATCTAGGAGGAACGCCGATGCCGCGCTCGTCTGCTCTCCAGGACTTCGCCGACCGTCCGCCGTGGACACGGCCCGGCTTTGTCGCGTCCGCGGCGCTGATGCTGCTCGTCGTCATTGCCGGGGTGCTGATCGCCGTGCTCGCTCCCGGGGGCGACGGCAACGACGTCGGTGACGGTAGGTCGCCGGCGAGCCCCGCACCGGCTGAAAGCGATCCGGAGCAGTCGCTGCCCACCGCCATGCCGACCACCGCACCAGCAGGGGTGCAGTGGGAACTGGTCGGTCCGCTCGCCGTACCGGCCAGCGCCACCGCCGGCCCCAAGCAAATCACCGGAACCAGCGCATCCGGCTTCGCGCACACCCCTGAGGGCGCCCTGATCGCCGCAGCGCAGATCAGCACCCGCGCCAGCTACTCCCTCGGCCGGGACTATTGGGAACCCACCATCGAGAGCCAGTTCGTTCCCGGCCCCGACCGGGACCGGATGTTGGCCGAACTACGGGCCAGCGACACCAGTCCCGCCGATCTCGGCTCGCAGAGCCAGATCGCGGGCTTCAGCTACCAGTCCTACACCCCCGACACGGCGGTGATCGGGCTCGTGCTCCGCGCCCCGTCAGCCGGAACCCCGCGCTACCACGTGCTATCACTGACCCTGCTCTGGCAGAACGGCGACTGGCGGATGCAGGCACCCCCAGGTGGCGCCTGGATCTCCGTCAACCGCGTGACCAGCGACCTCACCGGCGTCGTCGAGTGGGGGCCACAGTAAATGCCCTGCAACCCGCTCGATCCGCGCTGCATCCCCGGCCAAATCCTGGACAACACCGCCGGCCGCTTCCTCGACGAACTCGCCGAGCAGTCGTCGCAGGCCGCCGCCGAAATGCTCAAGACGTTGGTCACCGGCTGGCTGTCCATCCCCACCCCGGTGGTGTCGCAGAACTCCGGCGTCGTCAAGCACCTGCAGGCCTACACCGGCTGGGCGGTCGCCGCGATCGCCGTCGGCTCCGTCCTGGTCGCGGCGATCAAAATGACGCTGGAACGCAACGGCCGGGAAGCCGGTACGTTCGCCAAGAACCTGGTGACACTCGTCGTGCTCGCCGGCGCCGGCGTGCCCGCGGTGCAGCTGCTCATCGAAATCGGCGACGCCTACGCCGACTGGATCCTCAGCGCCTCCGCCAACGGCGACCTCGGCAAACGGCTCCTGCTGCTCGTTCCCGCGACCCGGATCACCGGTATGCCGCCAGTGGTGGTGATCGGCATCTCGTTCATGGTGTTCCTGTCCACCATGGTGCAGCTCCTGCTGCTGCTGGCCCGCAACGCCGGCCTGGTCCTGCTGACCGGGCTGCTGCCGGTCGCCGCCGCGGTGGGCGGTTCTGTGCGTAACCGGTACCTGACGTGGCTGCTCGCCCTGGTGCTCTACAAGCCAGCCGCCGCCACCATCTACGCCGCCGTGTTCTGGCTCGGCCAGGGGCAGACCCTGACCGACCTGCTCACCGGCATGGTGATGTTCTGCATGGCCATCGTGGCGCTACCCGCCCTGATGCGACTCATCGCCCCCGCCGTGGCGGTGCTGTCCACCGGAGGGTCCAGCGGCGCCGCGGTCGCCGCCACGTCCGCCGCCGGACAGCTCGCCTCCGGCGCGGTGCGCCTCAGCGGCTCCAGCGGCGGATCCCGGGGCAGCGCAGACGCGGGAGCCTCCAGCGGTCCGGTCCGCCCGGGCGGCGCGAATCCGTCCGCACCGGTCCCCCGCCCTGCCGGCGGCGGTGCCGGGCCGGGCACCTCGGCCGGACCGACAACCGCCGCCGGACCGGCAACTACCGCGGCCGGCTCGACAACCGCCGCGGCCGGACCGGTCGGTCTCGCCGTCGCCGCCGGGGTGGAGGGGGCAAAGGCTGGGCCTGCGGTGGTGCGCAAGGTCGGCGGCACGGCGTCCGGAGCGGTGGACGGTGAGAGCGCATGAGCACCGGAGTGAAGGAGCGGGCCAGCGAGCAGCAGCCCACCTACGGCAACTGGCGGCTCGGCCGCGGCGCCGGCCTGTTCGGGCTCGGCCCGGCCGGCACCATCGCCGCGTTCCTGGTCATGGTGCTCGCCGCCGCGATGCTGCCGATCTCCACCCTCGCGGCGCTGATCACCGCCGTCACCGGCGTCCTGGTCCTCGCGCCGCTGGCAATCCGGATCAACGGGCGAACCGGATTCCAGGTCATCACCGCCCGGGTGGCGTGGTGGCTGGCCCGATCCCGCCGCCACCATGTCTATGTCTCCGGGGTCGCCTCCCGGGTCGCCGCCGCCCACCAGCTTCCCGGGGTGCTGGCCCGCTCCGAGGTGTACGAGGTGGAGACCGGCCGTTCCGGGATGGTGGCCGTGGTGGTGGTTCCGCAGAGCCGGCACTACACCGTCACCCTGCGCTGCGCCCCGGAGGGAATGGACCTGGTCGACCAGGCCGTCATCGACGGCCGCGTCAGCCACCTGGCGACCTGGCTGGCGGCGCTGTCCCGGGAGCCGCAGCTCGTGCAGGCCCAGGTCACCGTCGAAACCACACCGGACCCCGGCACCCGACTGGCCGCCGAAGTAGCCGCCACATCCCGACCCGACGCGCCGTCGCTAGCGCTGCAGGTCCTCAACGACGTCGTCCAGTCCTACCCGGCCGGGTCCGCGACCGTGGACACCCGCGTGTCGCTGACCTACACCGCCCCACCCGGCCGGTCGATGTCGCACGAGGACGTCTGCCGGGAGGTCGCCGCCCGCCTGCCGCACCTGCACGCCGGGCTGACCGGCGCCACCGGTGACGGCATCAGGCCGATGTCCGCCCGCGGCCTGACCGCGGTGGTGCGCGCCGCGTACGACCCGGCCGCCGCCCTGGACCTAGCCCGGGACCCGCACCTCACTCCCGACTGGACTCAGGCCGGGCCGGTGGCCACCCGGGAGAGCTGGGACTCCTACCGGCACGACTCCGGCGTCTCCCGGACCTGGTGCCTGGTCGAAGCGCCCCGCGGGGTGGTGTACTCGCGGCTGTTCGCCCGGCTCACCGACCCGGACCCGCAGTTGCTCCGCAAACGGGTCACCATGCTCTACCGGCCGTACTCGCCGGGCGAGGCGGCCCGGCTGGTCGAGGCCGACAAGCGCGACGCACGGTTCCTGGCCAGCAAGAAGCACCGGCCCAGCGCCCGCGACCTGACCGACCTGGCCGCCGCCGAGCAGGCCGCCCAGGAGGAAGCCGCCGGCGCCGGGATCACCCGGTTCACCGTGCTGGTCACCGCCACCGTCGCCGATGAGAAGCAGCTCGACGAGGCCACCGGCGTCATCCGGGCCCGCGCCGGAGAGGCCCGCCTGGTGCTGCGCCCAATGTACGGGTGTCAGGCCGCCGGGTTCGCCGCCGGCCTACCGGCCGGCGTGGTCCTGCCCACCCACGCCACCATCCCCTTCTGAGGACGCCGGCATGACCGTCAGCACCCGCAGCGCCACCCCTCCCCCACCCCGTCGACCAGCCGGCCGCCGGCCCGGCCGGCTCGGCCACACCGGGCCCGGCGGCGGCCGGTGGTCCTACATCGAGCCGCCGACGGAGTACCGGGGCACCACGGTGCAGGTCTGCGGCCTGTTCCCGTTCGGCACCGGCGCGTCGACGCCGATGATCGGGGTGCCGCTCGGCCGGCACCTCTACACCGGCTCGGCGGTGTGCTTCGACCCGATCTCCTGGTACACGAGAGCCAGGTTGATCAATAACCCGTCGGTGTGGATCGAGGGCGAGCCCGGCATGGGCAAGTCCACCGCGGTGCGGCGGATGGTCCTCGGCCTGACCGCCCAGGGCGTGACCCCGCTGATCCTCGGTGACCTCAAGCCCGACTACGCGCAGCTGGTCCGGGCCCTCGGCGGGCAGGTGCTGCGCGTCGGGCCCGGCCTGGACCGGATCAACCCTCTCGACGCCGGCCCGTGGCGCCAGGTTCTCGACCGGGTCGACGAGCGCACCGGTTCCGTGGTGCGCTCCGCGGTCACCGACCGGCGGCTGAACATGCTGGTCGCGCTGGCCACTCTCGTGCGGCGCGGGCCCGTCACCTCCGACGAGACCACTGTCCTGTCCGCCGCGCTGCGCTACCTCGCCGAGCGGGAGGGCGATACCCAGCCCGTGCTCTCCGACGTCCTCAACGTCATCCGTGACGCCCCGCCGGAGGTCCGCGCGGTCACCCTCTGGCAGGAGGAGCACGACCTGCCTCGTTTCCGGGAGGAGACCAATGGGCTGCGCCGTACCCTGCTGGCGCTGCTGCACGGCCCGCTCGGTGACACCTTCGAGGGGCAGACCACCACCGCGATCCGCCTCGACACCCCCGCCGTGTGCGTGGACATCTCCAGCATCGACGACACCGACGAGCTGCGCACCGCCGCGACCCTGCTGTCGACCTGGTCCTACGGCTTCGCCCAGGTGGAGGCCGCGCACCTGATGGCCGATCTCAACCTTGCCCCCGCCCGGACCTTCTTCACCGTCCTGGACGAGCTGTGGCGGGCGCTGCGGGTCGGGCACGGCCTGGTCGACCGCGCCGACGGGCTCACCCGGCTCAACCGGCAGAAAGGCACCGGCACCGCGTTCATCACCCACTCCCTGGCTGACCTGGAAGCGCTGCCCACCGCCCACGACCGGGCCAAGGCCAGAGGCTTCGCCGAGCGGTCCGCGGTGCTGATGATCGGCCCCTGCTCGGAGCAGGAGCTGGACTCCGTCTCCCGGGTCCGGCCGCTGTCCCAGGCCGAGCGACGGGAGGTGCTGTCGTGGTCGGCGCCGCCGTCCTGGACGGCCGCCGAGGGCAGTGACACCGTCGGCCGGGGAAACTTCCTGATCAAGGTCGGCTCCCGTCCCGGCATCCCCGTGCACCTGGAGCCCACCGAGACGGAGAAGCAGCTCGGCAACACTGACTTCCGCTGGACGATGACGTGAGCCGCCCCGCCGGCCCGCGCGGCGGCCACGACGACGCCGGCCTGATCGTCGGCGGCATCGCGGCCCTGGCCCTGGTCCTGGCCAGCGCGGCGTGGCTGCCGGTCGTGCTCACCCGGCCCTCCGGGTACACCGGCGGCGGCCCGATCCGAGTAGCCACGGCGGTGCTACGCGGTGAGATCACCTGGACCACCGCGTGCACCGTCGTCGTGGCCATCGAGGTCGCCGTCCTGGTGCTGCTGGGCACCGCGGTGATGGCGGCCCGGCGGTGGGCACGCCGGCGCCGCACCCGGGTCGACTCGGTCGCACCGCGGATGGCCACCCGCAAGGACCTCGCCCACCTCGGACCCAAGGGCATCGCGGACAGCGGCCGGCGGCTGCGGCCCAGCCTCGCCGACGTCGACCGGCCCGAGCCCGACCAGCTCGGCGTGCTGATCGCCTACACCGTGACCGGCGGGATGCCGCTGCGGCAGTCCTGGGAGGACATGGCCGTCGACATCTGGGGCCCGCGCACCGGCAAGACCACCAGCCGCGCTATCCCCGCCATCGTCGCCGCACCCGGACCTACCCTGGTGACCAGCGTCAAGGGCGACATCGTGGATGCCACCCGCGAGGTCCGCGCCACTCGTGGCCAGGTGTGGGCGTTCGATCCGCAGCACATCCTCGGCGCCGAGCAGGGCATGTGGTGGAACCCGCTGCGCGCCGTGGCCACCATCACCGACGCCCGCCGCCTCGCCGAGCACTTCGCCGCCGCCGAACGCGAGCCCGGCATCAGCCGCGACGCCTTCTTCGACCCCAGCTCCGAGGAACTGGTGGCAAACCTGCTGCTGGCCGCCGCCTGCTCCGGCCGGGACATCCTCGCCGCCTACCGATGGGCCGTCAGCCCCCGCGACGACGAACCCGCGATGCTGCTGCGCGAGCACGGCTTCCCGCTGCCCGCCGACGCGGTCTCCGGGGTGGTCCACATGCCCGACAAGACCCGCGGCGGCATCTACGCCGGCGCCCAGAAGATGCTCATGTGCCTCACCGAGCCCGCCGTCACCGCCTGGATAACCCCACCCACCCGCGGCGGGGTCCTCGAGTTCGACCCGGCCGCGTTCGTCGCCTCCACCGACGTGCTCTACCTGCTCTCCCAGGGCGGGCCCGGCTCCCCCGCCCCGCTCGTCGCCGCGCTCACCGACGCGGTCCTGCGTGCTGGCGAGCTGCGCGCCCGGGCCTCGGCCGGCCGGCGTCTGGACCCGCCGCTGCTGAGCATCCTCGACGAGGCCGCCAACATCTGCCGGCTGCGCCAACTTCCCAACCTGTACTCGTACTACGGCTCGCACGGCCTGCCAATCATCACGATCCTGCAGTCCTACCCCCAGGGCGTCGACGTGTGGGGCCGCGAAGGCATGCGCAAGCTGTGGTCCGCCGCGAACGTCCGCACCTACGGCGGCGGCGTCGCCGACCCCGACTGGCTCGAAGAACTGTCCAAGCTCATCGGCGAACACGACGTCACCACCCGCTCGACCAGCAGCAGCGGATCCGGGTGGGGCCAACGATCGGTCTCCCACGCCACCCGCCGCCAACGCATCCTCGACGTGTCCGACCTACACGCCCTGCCCCGCGGCCGGATGATCGTCTACGCCTCCGGCGCACCACCCGCGCTCGCCCGCACTGCCCCCTGGCAGGACGGCCCCTACGCGGAAGCGATCCGCGCATCGATCGCCCGCTGGGACCCCACCGGCCGCACCGACTGGACCCTCACCCCCGACGCCCCACCGGAGCCCGCCGCATGACCACCCCCACCACCGACCCGGCCGCCGAGGCCGTCGCCGACCTCAGCGCGCTGCTCGGCCAGATCGCCAGCGACCCGGCGCCGCCGGCGGCCGAGCCTCCCGCCGGTGCGCAGGCCGACGCGGAGCCCGTGTACCGCAACGTGGAGGCGTTCGTCGGGGACTACCTGGCCCACGTCGTCGAGAGGCGACTGGCCTCCGGGCCGAACTCCGGGCTGAACTGGTGCCCCCGGTGGTGGGCCCACCCCGAGGCGATCTCCCGCCTCTACGCACTATGGCGAGCCTGGGAGACGCTACGGGTCAGCGACCCGCAGACCGGCATGAGCATCTGGTGGCGCGACCACCTCGACCCCCACCTCGCCGCCCTGACCGCCGAGTACGGACCGTTCAACCGGTGCAACCCAACCAAACACACCGATCCCCGGCCGCTGCCGGTCGACCCGGCACCACCGGAGGTGCTCGCTCAGCTTCCTGACGCTGACCGCTGATTCCGCAGCATCACCGCACCGGTCACGCCGCCGCCAGGGGCGGCCAGTAGGTGGGGACTCGACAGACGGAGCAGATCCAGGTGTGGTGACCGCGCTGCGTGGTCGGCGCCGGGCACGGGCAAAGCGCACAGGACATCGGAAGCGGCCAGCCGTCAGAGGGTGCCGGCCAGGTCCCAAGCAGTAGGCCGGGGCCGGGTTGCAAACTGGCGCTGCATGGACGACGGCCGCGAGCCGCCGGGCCGACCACCGGCACCGGCACCGGCCCGATCTGATCTGATCTGATCTGATCTGATCATGCACGTTGGGTAGCGAGTGGCGCACGCCCGGTCTTGACTCCATTGATCGATGCAGCTATATGTTGTTCCAGGGTGCGGGTCGCGTAACTTTCCGCCACGAAACGGGGGGCGACTGTACATGTCAGAACCTGGCCGCCAGGACACCTCGCAACACGTGGTGGACATTGATCTCGTGATGGAGTTTTGTGACCAGCATTTCCGAGACGTCTTTACCGCAGCGGCAGTTGGCCGGGGAGGCGTCATCGAAATATACCGAACGGTCGGCGTCGATCTCGATGATGCGGTTAGGAAACGCTTCCCCCGTGGCCGTTTCGCCTTTGCCCGGGCGCACAGGAGTGCACCTGAAGTCGATGCGGTCATGCGACTGCTCTCCGATGATCATGAATACTTTTGCCATCGCGGCCTGAAAATCTTCTCCTTTGGACCAGACCTGGAGGGTCGCATCATAGTCGAAGTCGACAACCCAGAGCTTGGCCGCAGCATACTTGTGGATCGCCATCCCGAGTCGGTTTTCGAAGTCAAGCGAGGCTGGCCAAAGACCCCCGTTTAGCCAAATAACCGACCGGCGTGAAGTTCGACCTAGAAAACCTGGGAGGTACAAGCGTGCAACTGAGCAAGCTAAAGCGTTCGGTGGTCATTGGGATCGCAGGATTGCTCGCCACCACCCCCACAGCAGTAAGCGCTGCGGAACCCACCAGTCCGCCGAAGACACCGAACCTTTATACGCCTAGCGCTGATGAAGCTTCCCTCGCTCGGCTTCAGGACGCCATGGACGCGGTAAATGATCAGATTCGCCAAACCATCGAAGATAGCTCACTTAAGGGTCTCGGGGCCATTCAGTACGACCTTCCGGGGAAGCGCCTCGTGGTGTACTGGAAGGGAAATGTGCCCGCCAAGCTAACGGAACAAGCCGTCGCGCTTTCCAAATCAGCCGAGGTTGAATTCAGGCAGGCCCGATACACGGAGGACCAGCTCGAGAAGGCGAAAGCCCACATCACTGCCCGAGTGCAGAGTGGTCGACTGAAGGCAAGACTTGTCGAAGTTGGGCCCGCCGCTGACGCCAGCGGCCTCAACGTAGGCGTTGCGCCCGGCGAGGCAGCTTCCGCTAAGGCTGAGCTGGCCAGCGACGTAGAGTTGTCATTTTACGAGCGCCCGCTTCCCGAGCCGGCATACTCACGGTGGGACGACACCGCTCCATACTACGGCGGTGGTGGCATCGAAAATCTTACCGAAGGTAACTGGTGCTCGACCGCATTCGGGGTGAGAAGCAACGCAACGGGCGCCGGTGGGATGTTGACGGCCTCACACTGTGGTGCGCTGAATTCCAACTGGGCTACGATCTGGAGCCTGCGCACATATGGAAAAATGACCGCTCGGCGTCAGGATATCGACTCTGCGGTTCTTACGGGGCAGTCGTATAGCGGGTACGTTTACACGGGCAACGCGGCCGCAGGCTCGGCGGCGCTTCCGGTCTCCGGCTCCCGCGCTCCTGCCGTCGGAAAGTCTGTATGCGTGTCCGGCTCCTTCTCGGGATACAAGTGCAACGTCAGAATCACGCATATCGGTTTGACGATCTACATCCCCTGGGCCGTAAATAATGTCTTCCGCACCGAGGATCAGGACGAGCAAGGAAGCGTAGGCCACGGGGACAGCGGCGGCCCTGTTATCCAATTGACCGACAATGGCACTAAGGCTGGCGCCATCGGGCTTATCAGTGCCATCGAAGGTAGCATCGGGGCGAAGCGTCCGTGCTTGGGTATTACCGAGGCTGATATTCCAGGCCGGGAATGTAGCTGGATTGCGTACCATGTGAACATGACCAGCATTCTAAGCCTGCACAATCTATGGCTACTCACGGCATAGCGGTGGAGCCGTACCGGGACCGCGGCCGGCCACTCGTCGTACCAATCGCCCACTGACCGGCGCTAGACCCCCACGCACCTCCTGTTTGAAGGGCCGACCCGATTCGGGTCAGCCCTTCAAACAGTGCAGCGAAGCTGCCCGGCGATTCCACTCCCCGTCGTTGACCCCAGGGCAGGCCACACCACCTCGGCTAATACCCCCTTTGGCAGAGCCAGCACGACCGGCAGCGGATACTGATACATCCTCGTCGACAACTTCCTCACGTGTCGCACGGTGCCTGAAGACGGTCTACACGGTGAGGTCGGGCGCGGGCCGGGTGTCGGTGGGCAGGGCGGCGATCTGTGCGGCGAGGCGTTGCTGAGCCAACTGTGGCGGCAGCAGTTCGGGCAGCGCCTTGTAGATGGTGCTGCGGGAGACGCCGACGAGCTTGGCGATCGCGCTAATCGACCGCTCCGGCTCGTCGAGGAGCTGGCGGGCGTAGGCGACCTTCTCCGGGGTCATCGCCGGTGGCCGGCCCAGGCGCTGGCCGCGGGCTCGGGCGGCGGCCAGACCCTCGTTGGTGTTGGCCACGATGATCGTGCGGATGAACTCGGCCAGGGCGGCGAAGACGTGGAAGACGAACATGCCGCCAGCGGTGGTGGTGTCCAGCTTCTCGTGCAGCGACAGGAACCCCACCCCCTGGCGTTTGAGTCGACCCACGATGGTGATCAGGTCTTCCAGGGACCGGCCGAGCCGGTCGAGGGACACCACGGTCAGGGCGTCGCCGGGTCGGATGTAGTCGAACATCCGGGCCAGCTCCGGCCGGTTGGCGTTCTTGCCCGAGGCCTTGTCGAAGAAGCACCGCGCGCAACCGGCCGCCGTCAGCGCGGCCTCCTGGCGGGCGAGGTTTTGCTCGCGGGTCGACACGCGGCCGTAGCCGACGAGTACACCGGCGAGTGGAGCGGGCGCGAGAAGGTCCAACGGAGCGGGTGCGGAGGTGGGGGCAGGGGTGGTCATGTCGTCCAGGGTGCCCAACAAACCCTGCGGCGGGTTCTTGGACACGCCGGTTTTCTGGACAGGTTTGTTGGACAGTCCTCACCGACCGCCGGTACATTTCTTGATCTTGTTCGGGAAACGACCGATTCTCAGACAGCCGGAAAACGTCGCCTCACGAGCCGGAATGCAGAAGACCCTAACTTTTGCGCTCATCGCAAAACAGTGCGCAGAATGTAGGGCATGACTCGACGGGACATCTTCACCGACGTAGCCGCGATCCTCTACCCGATCCCGCAACCCGAACCCGGCGAGGAGCACGACGACGGCTTCCTCGCCGCGCGGGACGAGGCCGCCGAAGACCAAGAACGCACCGCCGAGAACCTGCGGATCGCGTGGGACGCAGGCGACCAGGACCCACTGATCGGCGCGCTGGCCGCCGCACGCCTCGCAAAGGAGGAAGCCGAGCAGCGAATCCGCGAGCTGATCGCCTACGGGCGCGAGTTCGTCCAACCCCGCCCCTACACGCTGGGTGACCTGGCCGCAGCCGCCGGCATGTCCATCTCCGGCGTGCGCACCGCCTACAGCCACCGCGACGTCGCCCAGGTCGCCAACGTCACCCGCGCCAAGCCGCGAGAGTGGCGAGCCCCCGATCCCGAGGACGGGCAGGCAACGGCATGACCACAGCGGCCTGCACCTGCCCGATCCGCTGGCGACGTCTCTACACGACGATCGAAGGCATCCGGTACGAGGTTAAACCGGCTCCCGCCGACACCCCAACCAGCCTGCTGTTTCGAGCCTGGTGCGCCGGCTGCGGCGCCGAATTCACCTACCCGTTCCGCGTCGACCCCGCCCATGACCAAGCAGCCTGACGTGCCGACCACTCTCGCCACCTAGATCAACTCTTTAGGTTGATTTTTCGCTGGAAGCTACGGACAGGCCCCTGAGCGCCGCCGCCTATCGCACGTAGATCGCACGCGCCGCTCTGGCGGGTCGGATCTGGAAGATGGTCCTTGGGCTGGCCCGGGCGCTAACGTACCGTATGCCAGTTATTGACTTGGATGCGCCGCCGCGCAGCTCGCCGCCTCTGCGGCGCCCGCACCCTCGGTTTGTCATTGCCGCCGGCGTGATGCTGGGCCTTGGCTTTCTCACCGGCGAGCCGGCGGAACGACCCTTGCAGGTGGATACGACGTGGTATACGACGTGGGTTTGCGGGCCTCCTACGGTTGAAGCAGACAACACGGCGACTCCAACAACCGTGTGGCCGAGGGGGGTCGAGCTCACCATCGATCCTCAGGCCGGCCGTATCGTTTCGGTGCGGTGCCACACTCCTTAGCTCGCTGCGACCGAGGCCGCTTGCGCACGGGGGAAGCCTCGGAGCAGATCGCCACGGCAGACTACGGTCGACAGACCGTGAAACGTGGCAGGGCCCGAACGACCCGGGCCCTGCCACGTTCCCGCTCGTCAGATGAGGTCACCGTCGAGCGATGTAGGTGATCGTCTCCGGGGTCGTGAGGTTGATGGTGATGTAGGCAGCGTGCGTCCAGTCGAGACCGTTGTAGCGGAACGTGCCGGTCCTGTCGCCGGTGGCGTACCGGTACACGCTCGACCATGTGCCGTACAGGGAACCAGTGCCGATGTAGCCGTTCGGGACGCTGTTCAGCATGCAGAGACTGGTCGTAGAGCACCCCGGGCCGAGGCGGGTGAGCGCGGACGGGGTGAACGTGCTCTCGGTGTCGATTGCGGCCAGGATCTTGCCGGCCTTGGGGTCAACGAGCAACTGGACCTTGTGTCCGGAATTCGCGATCCTGTCGATCTCTTCCTCGCTCTGCGACCCGGCGAGAGACCACAACATCTCTGTGTAGTCGGGCACGAGGGTCGACTCGCTGACCGGGGAAAGCCCGTCGTCGACGCTCGCGCTGGCGGGCGAGACGAACGAGAACCCAACCATCGTCGCTGCTGTCGCCAACACCACCAGCTTCCGCAACCCAGATTTGAACACGTTCTGATACCTCCCCGTTACAGCAAGCAATGAAGACGCCAGTCTGCCCTAGCCTTGATCAGAGATCAAGGCCATCGGTGAAACTTGATGACTGCACTTGCATGCCTTGTGGGCCCGCCCGTAGCTTCCAGCCAAGAACAACGCTAGAAGTTGATCTAGCGCGAGGACCGCCAGCGGCTGTTCGACAATCGATCGATTGCCGGACACCGCGACAACGCGCCCACCCACAGAACCGCGTCCCATTCACATCTACCGCTGCGAACCCGTCACCACCGGCAGCGCCTGATCGATACACATGGCGAGGGGTCGCGCCGTCGACGTCCACGTGCCACCTCTGCCGCACCGCATCGTCGACGACGCACAGCACGGCCGGCACCCGGGGGGTGGGTGCCGGCCACACGCTATTTCGGCCCCCTGGCGCTCGCACCCGGCACCGGCCGCCCCGCCTACATCAAATCCTTGGAGTTGTTTTTGGGCCGGAGGCTACGGCCGGACCTTCAGGCAATGGCGAGCCATTGGGTCACTTTGTCGGTGAGGACCACCTCGTAGGGGAGGCCTCGCAGGTCTTGCTCGGTCACGTTCAGGCCGCGGGCCCGAGCGAGGTCGGCCAGCCACGACCACGGGTGGTCCTCGGTGTCGTCCTCGTCGTCGGGCAGCACGACGTTCAGCACGTTTTGGGTGATGCTGTCTCGGGTCTCGCCGGCCGGGGCAGCGCCAGTGCGTGGGTCGCCGGTTGAATTCCAGCCGATGGTGAAGCCGCGATCTTGGTGCAGGGTCACCCGCCGGCCGTCTTCCAGGGTGACGAACTCGCTGACGGAGAAGCTCTGTGAGTCTGTTTCGCCGGGGCGCTGCGGCCTCAGGTCGCAGATGGCGCCGAGGCCTACGACGCGGCCGGGCTCGACAGGGGGAAGATCCGTCCGGTCGTCGACGGCGTCCGGGTGCGCGCGCCAACCGCCTTCCACGCCGCTCCCCTCTCCGCTGTCGAGCCCCATGTGACCTCTTGGGTGGTTCTCGGCGAACCATGCAGCCCTGGCCACTACTAACTACGTCATGACCAGCGTATTCGTGGTCTACCGCATCTGGCTGAGACACTCGCTAACCGGCACGAGCCCGCCGTGGGTATCGGATCGGTGAGGGGTGTCAGGGGCTGCACGAGAGGTTCTTGATGGCTGAGTAGGTGTAGCCGGAAGGGTCGATGACTCCGTTGAGGTCGACGTCGACGAAAGCGCGCCAGCCGACTGTCGAGCTGTTCGCGCAGGCCTTCCTGGCGGTGGCGCGTTTGCCGGAGCCGCCTCCTGCGGAGTAGTCACCCGATCCGGAAGCGACCGAGATCCACCCACATCCAGTGGAACCACAGAAGTAGGCCTGCAGGTACACGTCGACGTTCGCAGTGCTGGGGCATGTGCCGGAGATCTTCAGCCACCACCCGTGCGCGGAGGTCTCACCGCCGGAGGGGTGCGGGTCGTCGACGGCCTGCCGGTACGTGCAGGAGCCGGCTGTGATGTTGCCCGACTCCGCCTGGGGAGCGACGTCGCCACCGGGGTAGGGAGCGAAATAGCCGGACGCCGTACCGGACGATGACGCGGGCGGGGACGCCTGCGCGGTGGCGGGCAGGGCGCCGACGGACATCAGGGCGGCGCAGGCGACAGCCACCGACGTGCGCCGTAAGCGCCGGATCGCGTGAGCCTTGAAGATCATATCGAGCACCTTCCATGAGACGGGTACGTGACTCGTCGTACACCCCAGCGCTACAGCCTGTCAACTTATGCGGGGCCGCGCGGTGGGGCGGGGGGTTCCGAGCGCCGGTCTCAGGGGCTGGCTTACTGGACGGACCCTCGCCTGGAGGAAGGCGGCCCACAAACACCGCCATCTATCCCTACACTCTGCGGCCATGAGATTGCGGAAGGTGGCCGCTTGCGGAGTGGCGGTCGTAGCGTTGGCCGCCAGCGGGTGCGCGGCGTCGTACGAGGATCGGATGAAGTACCTGGACGAGATAGCCCAGAAGGGCATCGACTACCGGGCCAAGCTGTACGAGCAGAAGACCGAGCCGTCGACCGAGGCATGCAAGATCGGCTTTGATCTTCTCAAGGCAAACCCGCCCCAGGACCAGGACGGCGGGGGCACCAGCTCAAAGTGGAAAGAGCAGGTCGAAGAGGCATACATCAAGAGCTGCGTCACCGGCGAGTTGAAGCCCAAGCCCGATGTGGAGGGCGTTGACGCTGTCACGCCGGTCCCGGTGACCGCGCCTCCGGGACCGTCCGGGTCGCCGTCGGCGTCCGCTTCGCCGGCTACCTGAGCGCATTCCGCCGGCAAGTTGACGGGTCCAGGGGGTCAGGCCCGACCCGACCCCCTGGATGGGACTCCGCTGAGGGTGCCGCAACGGTGGGAAGCAGCTCGCCCGACAGGACGGTTACTGCCGTGTCCTCCGCTGGCGTTGTTCGGCGCGCAGGCACGCCGGGTGCCAGCGGGCGTACCGGACGCCGTCGTCATCGACGGTGGGCACCGGTAGGGCCTCGTCGAGTGGCACGTACTGGCCGCAGCCGGTCCGGCCGCACCGGTTGGCCGGATCGACCCGGTCCAGGGCGTCCAGGTCGACCGGCGGCAGTTCGACGTGCAGGTACACGGTGACGCCGTCGCCGGAGCGGCGTCGACGGGGCGGGCTCTCCCGGGTGACGGTGAGGACCCGGCCGATGGCCAGCGCTGCGGCGTCGGCCTGGTCGACGTCGCCGGCGACGATGCGGACCTCGATCGTCATCGGCGGGCCATCGCCTTCGGGGTACGCGATGGTGCGGTCATGGCGCACAGCAGTTCGTAGGCGGTCTCGCAGTCGCCGCGGGCCCGGTGCCCGCCGCCGAGGGGCAGCCAGCGGCGCACGAGTTCCCAGTCTGAGCGGCGGCCCATCAGGCACGACCAGGTGCCGAGGTCACCGAGGTGCGCCGGGTCCAGGCCGTCACGGCCGGCGTGCCGGGCGATGGTGCCGTGGTCGAACTCGGCGTTGTAGGCCAGCACCTCCTTGCCGGCGGTGACCTCCAGCAGCCGGGGCAGCACCTCGGCCAAGGGCGGGGCGTCGGCCAGCTCGGCGTCGCTGATGCCGTGCACCCACCGGGCCTCCGGCTCCACCTCGCAGCCCGGGGCGACCAGGGTGTCCAGCAGCGTCTCACCGGTGCAGGCGTCGATCACGGCGATCTCCACGAGGTAGCCGGCCAGGCCGGTGGTCTCGGTGTCGAGGATGACCGCCGCTTCGGGCTCGCGCATGGCCCTCGCCCAGCGGATCGCCGCACCGGCGTCGGTGGCCACCGCGATCTCGTGCCGGTGCTCCTTGAGGTACGGGTGGGTGGCGATCGCCTTGCGGACCTCTTGCTCCGTCGGGGCGCCATCGACACGTTCCCAGTCGACCTCCCAGCGGCCCGCGCCGGGATGGAACCAGGCCCAGACCTCGATGCCGTGCCGGTCGCCCAGCTCGGCCACCCACCGGCGCACCACGGCAGCCCGGTCAACCGGTCGGCGGGCCAGCTCCCGCAGCGGGGACGGCTCCCCGCGGCGGACGGCGTGCACGGCCTCCCAGTCGATCGCTGGGTGCTCGCGCAGCGCTTCCAGGTCACCCACCCGGTA
This sequence comes from Micromonospora sp. S4605, assembly GCF_003176715.1. Classification (NCBI taxonomy): domain Bacteria; kingdom Bacillati; phylum Actinomycetota; class Actinomycetes; order Micromonosporales; family Micromonosporaceae; genus Micromonospora; species Micromonospora sp. S4605. The sequence goes on along the minus strand of NZ_QGSW01000215.1, from coordinate 1,469 downwards.
CAGCGGCACGCTCACCGACCGGTACCGGCTCACCTCCACCGAGGTGTGCGTGCGTGGGGCCAGCAGATCGCTGGCCACGAGGTACTTGAAATCGGTCGGGCGGATCTCCAGGAACGTCGCGGCCTGGTGGCTCATCAGCAGCCGGTCCTGGCGCACCTGCTCGACCAGATCCTCATCGCCGGCCAGCGCGTCCAGGTCCGCCGTGGCGTACCGGTCCTGCCGACCCAGGCGCAGCCCGCGCTCTTTGGCGACCCGCTCGAACTCGTCGCGCCGCCACCCGAGGTACGCGGGAGCGTCCCACTTGCTGACGCTCGCGGCGATCCACGCCTGCCGCTCGGCCACCACCGCGCCGAGCTGGTCGACGTCGACCGAGTCCAGGGCCCGGCAGTCCCACAGCGGGAACTCGTTGTACCAGCCGGCCACCCGCAGCGCCCCGGCGTCGGCCAGGGCCTCCACGTCGACCTTCTCGACGTCCAAACCGGTGCGGGCGGCCAGTCGTTGGGCGGCGCGGTGCCCACCGATCGGGGCCTCGGTACCCACGACGGCCACGATCTCCTCGCGCCGCGCGGCGACCTGGTCGGCCAGGGCGACCGACCACCGGCCGCCGCAGTCCGCGGGCGGGATCAGCCCGGCCGTGGTGCCGGCGTCCCACTGCCACTCGGCCAGGCCGGTGTGCCGCAGCACCTGGATCGGACCCAGGTCCGCTGGCGGGGCCTTGGGCTTCGGTGCCTTGCGGGCGCGGGTCTTCGGCACGGCGGCGGACTCGGCCGCCACGTCGTTCTCGCTCACCAGCTCGTGTCCTTTCGCAGGTGGGGGCAGGGAGAGGGACGGCGCATGGTGTGCCCGGACGGGTCGTCGAGCACGGGCGCGAACCCGGCCCGGCTCAGTGCCCGCACCAGGAGGCGTCGGTCGGAGCCGTACGAGTCGGTCGGGGTGCACACCACATCCAGGCCGCGAGCGTCCGCGGCGGCCAGGATGGCCAGCAGCATCCGCGGCCCGTGCCAGCCACCTCGGGCGTCGACCGGCACCCGCAGGATCCCGATGGCCAGCGCCCCGTCGTCGGTGATGTCCAGGGCGAGCAGCACCATCCCGGGCAGCGAGCTCCTCAGCTCCCACTCCAGCCGGGCGATCCAGTCGTCGGCGTCGACGGTGCTCACGCCGGCACGCCAATCGCCTCGGCGAAGGCGGCGACCCGCGCGTACTTCGTGGCGGTGCTGTGCCCGTCCCAGCCGACCGGGTGGGCGGGCAGGTGCCAGGACACCTGGCCGGTGGGCAGTTCCAGGTAGACCACGACCGGGCGGGGGTCGGCGGCATCGTGGCCGACGCCGGCGGGAACGCCGGCGTCGGCGGCCAGGGCCAGCGCGGCCCAGATCAGAGCGTTGCGGCGGGTGTAGGCGGCAGTGATCTCCGGAGTGTCCGGGCCGGTGTGTCCGAGCCGGGACGGGTCGACCGCGGCGATGTCTACCAGG
>NZ_QGSW01000466.1:0-22194 GCF_003176715.1 Micromonospora sp. S4605 | reverse complement strand
GGTTTGGTGGCGTCATCCCCCGAAGGAGCTTGTGATGACCACGATCATGCGTAAGAGCGTTCTGGGTATTGCTGGTCTGGCTTTCGCCGGTGGCATCTTCGCCGGCCCCGCCACCAACGCCGAGGCCACTTCGGTTGAGGCCGTGAAGCCGGTCGCCGTGAGCGTGCAGGCGGACAAGCCGGGCGTCGACAAGGCGAAGCTGATCCCGCATGGTGTGCAGGGTGAGCAGTCGCGGATCGACCTGAACGGTGAGCAGGTGGAGAACGTGAAGGCGATCATCGCGGCGACGAAGAAGTCCGACATGGACGAGCGCGCCGCCGTGGTGGCCATCGCCACCGCGCTGCAGGAGTCGAAGCTGGAGAACCTGGGTCACCTGGGTGACCGCAACGACCACGACTCGCAGGGCCTGTTCCAGCAGCGCCCGTCCTCGGGTTGGGGCACGGTGGAGCAGATCACCGACCCCGAGTACTCGACCATGGCGTTCCTGAAGGGTCTCAAGCAGGTCGACGGGTGGCAGGACATGCCGCTGACCAAGGCCGCGCAGACCGTGCAGGTGTCGGCCTACCCGTTCCACTACGCCCAGTGGGAGCAGCAGGCCGCCGACCTCGTCGCCAAGCACTGGAACATCTGACACTGCACCGCGCTGACCTGGGATTATGCGCCGTGGGCACCCCGTGGGTACAAATCCGGTACAACGCGCGACAAGATCACTTCCGGGGTGTCCGCGTACGCGCGGTCAATGGCGCGGCGCGCAGTGTCCTCACCGGACGGCATCAAGTGCGTGTATGTACGCAGAGTGAAGCCAGGGTCACTGTGACCGAGGTACTCAGCGAGAGCGCGGATATCTACACCACCGGCCAGCATCACACTTGCGTACCGGTGCCGTAGCGCGTGAAACCCATACTCACGGGAGTCGACATACCGTCGCCGGACCACCGGTGCGGGGATCACTCCGGCCGCCACCAGTGCCGGCTTCCATAGAGCCGCGTTGAAGTGATTGCGGTTGATCTCCTTACCGGTCGAGCCGGTGAAGATCAGCGATGCGGTGACCGGCTTACCGTCCGGCACCATCCACGGCAGAGTGACCGGCTGAGCAGGGAAGGCTTTGAGGTGCGCGGCCAGGCGCAGCGACACCGCCTCAGACAGGGGCACGTCCCGCTCTTTGCCTTCCTTTGGCTTGGCGAACACCGCCCGGTTACCCACCCGCTTAACCTGACGGCGCACATGTACAACCCGGCGCAGCCAGTCCACATCGTCCACTGCCAGGCCGATCACTTCACCCTGACGCAGACCGATGCCCGCGCCGCAGTCGACCATCGCGGCGTACCGGTCGGGGAGTCCTGACCGGACAGCCTCGACCCGCTCGGCCGACCACGGGACAGCCTTACGGCGCTCCATTGTCGGTGGTTTCACTGAGCCGACCCGGCATGGGTTCCGTGAGATCAACTCGTCATCGACGGCAGCGGATAGGCACGCGGATAGATTCGCGAACACCGCCCGCGCGGTGCTGGCAGCTAACGGCCGGTCGTCGCGTGCGTTAGTCAGCCCGCGCACCCACGCCCGGACAATGGCCGGCTTTTCTTCAAGTTCGCGCAGCGTCCGGCTACCGAGCGCCGGCAGGATGTGTACCCGGAAACGCATCTCCACAGCCTCGCGTGTGGACACATCGGACGTCTGCTCGGCGAGCCAGCCACGCGCGTAGTCGGCGAGGGTCACCCGGCCGGCTTTCGGGTCCCGGTACGTGCCGCGCGTGATGTCGGCGCGCATCAACGCGTCGAAATCTTCCGCGTCTTTCTGTCTCTCGAAGCGTCGGGTTACCTGCTTCGATGTCTTCGGGTCTGTCCACCTGACACGCCACCGCATGCCGACGCCGTGCTGCGCCGTCGGTATCCGCTCCCCGTTGGGTCCCCGCTTCTTCTTCTTACTGACGTACCAAAGGTCATCGACGGCCATCGTCATCGACTCCAGTCACATCATCATCATCGCGGTGGTCACGATCGGAGCCGGTGGGCACCACACGGGACAGCCCGCGTCCAATGTCGCGCAACAGAAACGCCTCCGCCTCGTCGCGGGGTACGCGGCTGAAGTGCCGAATGGTCCGGGCGGCGTCATCGAAGCCGCGCAGCGGCGACTGTCCACGAATCCACTGCCGCACTCTGTGCAGCGTGGACACCGGCCCATCGGGGGTCACCTGGTAGCTGTCATCGTCGGGGCTGTCGGGCGGCACCAACAGGTGCACCGGGAAGACGTCGAACACTTCGGCCAGGGCGAACAGTTCTTGCACGGTGACGAACCGGCGACGGCCAGTCTCCAGATTGGCCACCACGGTCTTATCGAAGGGCACACCCTGCTCGCGCATGCGGGCGGCCAGCTGTTCGGCGGTCAGCCCGTCGCGTTTGCGTAGTGCCCGGACCTGTTGAGCGATGACGGCGGTCGGATGATCTTGATTGCTTGCCACCCGAGCAAGATAACGCGCCCGGTTGACAATCACCAAACGTCGATGCACACTTACCCGAGCCTGCTCAGCGAGCGTCGCCGATTGCTCGTGAAGCAAGCGAAACGCTTGTACAGCAAGGGATGGAAGGAGTGCCGCGATGACGGATCGCCGCCCGCTAGCGACCTCGGCGGAGGTCGGCGCGTACCTCGGTGTGCCGATCGCCACACTCGACAAGTGGGTGGTCTGTGGCACCGGCCCACGGTTCGCAAAGGTCGGCCGTCACCGACGGTATCGATGGGCTGACGTTGAGAAATGGCTCAATGAAAACTCGTCGTCGGAGGCCGCCTGACACCGAGCGTGTCGATCCGAGCACAGCGAGTCAGCGCCCGCGCCCATGACACGCATGACCACCATGGACAGACAGGAGAAAGGCCGCCCCCAGCGGAGCGGCCCAACTCACAAGACGGCCGGCGAGACTCGTCACCGGCAGCATACATAGACGCTGCTCACGACTCCAGCCGCGCCGTCCCCGCCCCCCTCCGCATGCACGAGGCACCGCATCCCCTGCGTATCGATTGCCTTTGAGTGTGAGGGACGACAGTGGACTACAACGCGAAGAGCCGCCCCCGCGCGGAGGGGGCGGCCCATCAACTGCTGCGTAACGACGACCGAGAGTCCGTCCGATCGTATAGCGGGTACCCGGTCGCGTCCACGTTCACAACGCCACCGTGGCAACGCGTCAACGGCAGCGGCACGCAGTCGGCCCGGCGCAGACGACCCGCCGTCCGGACACCAACCGTCCTGGTGGGACAGCCGTGGTTCCTCACCGGGACACCCGAGCAACGGCAGCGGATCGTCCAGGCCGTGCGTGACGCCGCCACCCGCGCCGCCGCCCACAAAGCACAGATCGGCGCACACCGCGACCTCGCGGAACGCGTCTGCCAGGTCCTCGCACTGAAACGCTACGACCAATGGGGAGGGTACGTGCCCGCGCAGACCGGTGCCACCGCCGCCAGCGCCACCCCGTTCGACACCACTGTGGTCCGTCGCAGCCTGGTCGCGATCCTCGACGAAGCCGCCAACCGTGAGGCCGGAAAGTAATGGGTTACCGGCTGTACCGCGAGGTTGTCGAGCATGGACCGTCGGACCTCTCGCTCGGCGAGTTCGTCGTGTGGACAGTCATCGCCGACGACGCCAACGACGACACCCGCACCGGGTGGATCGCCAGCGATGCGCTGTGCCGTCGGTCACGGATGACGCGTAGCGCCGTGGTGAAGAACCTTCAGCGGCTCGCCGCGCGTGGATACGAGCTTCGGGTCCCTCGCGGCACAGACAGGCTGGGCCGCGAGGTGTTCGCCTACCGAGGGACACAGTCGACGTATCGGCTGCCCGCCCTGGCCGACGCAAAGGATGGACGACCGTCCACCCAATCGACGCGAGAAAGGGTGGACGACGGTGCACCCATTGTCGAGAAAGGGTGGACGACGGTCCGCGAAAGGGTGGACGACGGTCCGCGAAAGGGTGGACCGTCGTCCACCCCTTCCCCTCAATCCCCTCAATATCCTCAGCAGCAGCGCGCGAGCGCGGCTGAACGAACCATCCAAACCCGACTCGGCTGCACCGCCGGCGAAGCCGCCGCCGTCGCGGCAGAGATCACGACCAGGCGACCCGAGATCCGGTCACTCCCCGCCGTGCTGCCATGCATCGACGACAACGAGTTGCGCGACTACTACGCCGAGACACTCGCCACGGCAGCCGCACAGGCCGAAGTGGAACGCCGTGCAGCCGCGGCAAGGTGCAAAACCTGTACCGACAAAGGGTTTATCACCATCGCGCCCGGTGCAGCGGAGTCATGCCCCGACTGCAAGCCGTCCACGTACGACCGCGCCCACGACGATGAAGGGACCTACCTCCATGCCTGACCGGCGACCCCTGACATCCGTGACTCTCGCTCTCGACGACATGCTCATGCGACCGGCAGAGGACCGACAGACGGCCATCGCTGCTGAACTGCGCTCAACCGCGCCGGCGTGGCTGCTCGACCAGCTCGACGCCGCAGCCACCGAGGTCCGCATTGGAATGGGCGCGCTCGGCGCGGTCGATGTGCCAGCCCGAACCATGCCCGGCTGGCTTCGCCTCGGCGCTCTCCAGGCCGTTGTCGACCACGTGTCCCGCCGCGCAGATACGTGCATCCACTCACCCAACCCGATGTCCCCACAGCCCGTCGCCGCCGCCGCGTGGAAACCCGGACTAGTCGTCTGTCGCCAGTGCACACAGCTACTCCGACTGCCACACAACTCCACAGCGGACCGCAGCTGCGACGGCTGCGGACGACCCTGCGCCGGAGTCGACGCAGGCGACCCGATCTACCCGGGCGCTGTCCAGGTCGGCGCACTGGTCTACAGCTTCGGTGCGTGCACCGACTGCCTGCCCGAATCTAAGTCCACAGGAGACAAGCCATGACCGGTCGTGTATCTGCCTCAATCCGTGCCATTCACGGCTGCGACACCTGCGACGCATTCCAAGAGATCCGGGCCGACCACTGGGGACCCGGCGTTCACAGCGTGGTCGTGCACCACGACGACTGGTGCCCCACCTACAAGCGCATTGGCCGGCAACGAAGCGAACGCATGTAGATGTAAGCAACCATCGATCACGCATCGTCCACACGCGATCACGCGTTCCGCTGCCTGGTGCCTCCGGTGCGGGCACTGCGGGCACTGACGGGCACTAATCCCAACCATCTCAGCGTACGCGAGGACGATTCCACTACGGAGAGTGACGGTCTCGTGGATCGTCATACCTGGATCGATGCCCAGTAGTGCCCGCAGTGCCCGCAGTGCCAGCAGGCAAGTCGCCCACCGTCCACACGCGATGACACAACGCAACCATGGAGATGACAGCGATGAGCATGAGCATCAGCGACATCAAGGCATTGGCATGTGCTGACTGCCCGGCGGAGGTGAACGTCATCCCGTCGGTCAGCGGGGTCACCGGCAGACCATTGGGAGTCGTCAGTGTGATCCACGCCGATAGCTGCCCGTGGGCAGCCCGCTACGTCGGCGCTCCACTAGCGATCGTCGCCCGACCGGAGGGAATCCTCATCCACTTCCGCACCGGCACCGACGACATCGACGCACTCATGTCCACCGTGGACCACGAGCCGTCCGCGGCCGGCGACACCACCGGGCAGTCGGGCGACGGGCCGGAGTCCACACCCGACAAGGCAGCCTGACATCGACAGGCACCGGTGGCCTACGTCATCGGCGCCTGTCACCATTCATGCCCGCACCTATCGACGCACGTGCAGGGTGGCGCCACATCCACACCCGTGCCCATCGACGCATCCACACACGCATCCACACCCAGCAGGGGGCCGAACACACCCCGTGTACATCGGACAAACAGGGGGCCGCGACACCCCACCAGGGGGCAAATTCGAAGGGGGTACATGTTTCGTTTGAAGAGGATATCGGCCGGCATCACCGGGCCGGTGTCCACACCCGACAAACCCGGCCACCCGACGGACCCCCGCCAGCCTCGCCAGCATGCACGGCCACCGATGCCCACCATGGACGGACACCGGGCAGGGGCATAGACCCCCGTGCACCCCCCGCACGCCGTACGTGCCCGGCCGGCAGCGACCGGCGTAGATGGGAGCCCACCCGACCGATCCAAGCCCATCACTCGACGCATCGATCGCTGTGCACCGCGAAACCATCGAGACATCGACATACCCCGGGGGGACGGTGACCAACGTCAATGGAGGGGGGCGGGACCGTGCTCTCTGTCCGAGCGAATCTCTCCCCCCGGCTCCCCCCGACACTGCGATCGACGGATGCGCATACGCAACGTGCTTACATCTTTACACCCTGTAATGCGATGTGTGTTGATGTGTTGCGCCGTCGCCCAGCTGCCGCCGTCGATGCGGTGCCCGTCGATGCCGTGACGCACTCCGGCCGGCTGTGTTCGTCGCTGGCGCTGTGGTTTTACGTCGGCGACCACGTGCCTACCGATGGGCCGGACAGAGTCGCTGAGGCGACCTCAGCAGGCCAGAGCACCGGCGCAGCCGGGCGCAGCCGGGCATGGGCGCACGGCCAGGTCGCCGACAACGCGGCGGACGCGATCTTCAATGTGAATGCCTGTGGATGTCACGCTGTCGACGGTGTCGATGTCGACGGTGTCGATGTCGATGACGGTCAACATGTACATCTGGCCATGCCTCACCAGCGACCGCCGATACGATCCGGGGCACCTCTCGCCCAGTGAAGTGGCGGATTATCCGGCGGGACCCAAATCGACGCTCGCCGACATCGACGGATCGACAAATTGACCGGCGCCGACGCTGTGTCATCGAAAAACTGTCATACCTCGTCGTACGATTGGATCGACACCAGCCAACGGGTTGTTGTCGGTGACCAGGCGGAAGCCGTTGCAGAGCAGCCTCTCCCGCCGCCGTCTACAGCCGACACGCACCCGGCCAGGGCCGGCACCAGCGGTGCCCTCCCGGACAGGCAGTCAGCCCCATCGACGTGCCCACATCCGAGGAGGCAGAACCGTGGCACGCTTTCGCACTGACCAGGCCCGCGAAGCTCGCATGGCTGAGCTGGCCGACAAGATGTCGACCATCACCGATGAGATTGACGCGCTGTCCCGTAAGGACGCGCTGACGCCGGGCGAGCAGGAGCGGTTTCACCGTCTCCGTAAGGGATTCGCGGCGGCCATGAACGAGCGTGAGTCCCTTGAGGATGAGCAGCGCGCGGTCGAGCTGGCGCAGCAGCGCGCGGTGAGCGCCGGCCGTCCCGGTAGCGACCTGGTCGCGGTGCCCGGTGCGCCCGGCATCGATGACTACGGACGTCGCCGTGACGGTGCCCGCGATCAGGCACTGTGGCAGATCGAGCGCAGTAACAAGGTTGGGCACCTCGCCGACCACGCCGCCGAGCGGGCCACGTCCCTTGTGGAGAAGCTGGGCAGCGCGCGTGAGCAGTCCCTGGCCGTCCGGTGGGTGACCACCGCCGGCGACGACGCGTACCGGTCGGCGTTCGCGAAGATGATTGCCGATCCGACTCGCGGTCATCTGCTGTGGACCGACGCGGAGCGTGACGCGTACCAGCGTGTGGCGCTGCTCCAGTCGGAGATGCGTGCGATGAGTGTCGGTACCGACTCAGCGGGCGGGTACCTGGTGCCGATGTCGCTGGACCCGGCCCTCAATTTGTCCAATGCGGGGAGTATCAACCCGCTTCGTCGGATCTCGCGTGTCGTCCAGACTGTCACCGATTCATGGACCGGCATCAACTCCGCGGGTGCCACCGCCGAGTGGAAGGCCGAGGGTGTCCAGGCCGCCGACGGTTCGCCGACGGTCGATGACGAGCCGATCCCGTCCACTTTGGTGACGTGTTCGTCCCGTATAGTTTCGAGCTCAGCATGGACGTCATTAACATCCTCGATGAGTTGACGCGTGTGCTGGTCGACGCTGCGGACGTGCACCAGGCCGCCGCGTACACCACGGGCAGTGGGGTAGCTCAGCCGACCGGCTTTGTGACGGCGCTCGCGGGCGGGTCCTCTGTGGTCGCCTCTGGCACCGCCGACACCCTGGCCGCCGGTGACGTGTTCAACGTGCAGAACGCGCTGCCGGCCCGGTTCCAGGCCCGCGCACAGTGGACGGCGAACCTTTCCACCATCAATGCGCTGCGTCAGCTGGAGACCACTAACGGTGCGCTGAAGTTCCCGGAACTGGCCAACGGTCAGCTGCTCGGCCGCCCGATGAATGAGTGCTCCGACATGGACGGTGTCATCAACGCCTCGCAGACCAACCACATCCTGGCGTACGGCGACTTCAACAACTTTGTCATCGTCGATCGGATTGGTTCCACGCTGGAGGTAATCCCCAACCTGCTCGGCGCTAACGGCCGCCCGACTGGTCAGCGCGGCGCGTTCCTGTGGTACCGCACCGGCTCGGATGTGCTTGTGGACAATGCCTTCCGCATCCTGAACGCCTAAGCCGATCGTCGGGCTCGGCTTAGGTTGGGATCTGCCGGCCCGCGCTGATTGAAGAGGGCGGCGCGGGCCGGCAGTGACCGCTAGATCGGCGTCAACGTCACCGACGTCGGGGCGTCCACCTTGGTCACAGGAGGGCAACCACTCTGGCAGTTCGGAACGATGGGCGGTGAGCATCCCACCTTGTCGATGCGGTGACCCGTCCAGCGCCAGGGCAACACCCCACCGGAGGTCGCGGCTCCCTCCGGTGGGGTGTTGTCTATATGTGGATGTGTCGATGGGCGTTACCGTCGGTTGATGACCAGTCTTCCGATGGTGCGGGCACGTGGGCAGTTCGCCGACGTGGGCCGACACATACTGTCCGCACTCGCGTGGCTACTCTTCGCGTTTGGATGGTCGCTCGCGAAGGTGTGCGCTGTGGTCGCGGTCACAGTCGGCGGAACCCTTTACGGCATTGGCTTTGCGGCCGCCCGTACGGCCGTAGCCGGCCGGTGGGTGGCCGCTGCTGTGGCGGTGGGCTGGTCGGACGGTCGGAGCCGTCCACGGGCCGATGGGCGGCGCTAGATGCGATGGCTCACGGTCGCCGAGGTCGTCATGCTGTACCGCCGGCCGGCCGGCACCGTGTACCGACTCGCATCACAGGACCACTGGCGTCGATGTGACGCTAGGCGACCTGTCCTGTACAGAGCGTCAGACGTAGAAGAGACGTTCACCCGGCTCAACAGGCAGTGACCACGTGACTACTCTGGACCGCCCGTTTACGTCCATCGATTGATCCCAAGATCATCGGGTACAACTCGGGTACAACAGAGGTCGAGAAACGCTGCCATGCGATGCCGGTCGATGAAACCTGTTTTCCCAGGTCAGGCGACCTGCGGCGGGTATCGCCGCAGGTCAGCCCAACGTGGACCTAAGAACTGGAACAACTGACAACCGAACACGCACTGACTTTCCTCACAGGGGGACTGCTGGCCGACACCCACCGGGTGCCGGCCAGCAGCACATCCACCGACCGCAGGGCCGACACCCACACGGATGCCGGCCCTGCGGCGTATCCGGACTCGGGCCGGCCCCCGATCGTGGGCCCTGGCCAGCGATGTCTCCGCACCCGACCGGCTGAGCGGGCGTGCGACGGTCACCGATGGTGGGTGCCGGCCGGGGACCGGGCCGGTGTCGATCGGTCAGTGGGCTGTGGCGTGGACGCGGAGGACGGCGGCCGTGGCGTTGTCGTCACCGCCGGCGGCCAGCGTGGCGTCCAGCAGCGCGCGGACGGCATCGGCCGGTTGGTGGGTCGACAGCAGTTCCCGTAGCCGGTGGTAGTCGACCTGGTCGCTGACCCCGTCGGTGCAGAGCAGCCAGGCGTCACCGGGGCGCGGCGTGACGGCGAGCAGGTCCGCCTCGGGTCCGTCGGGGTGGCCGGCGTACCGGGTGAGCTGGTAGCGGGCCCGGGCGGCGGCGGGGGAGTCGGCCGGGTACCAGCCGTGCACGACGCCGAGCCAGGCCACCGTGTGGTCCACGGTGAGCAGTTCCAGCAGACCATTGCGGAGCCGGTAGGCGCGCGAGTCGCCGAGCTGGGCCAGCCAGCCCTGGCCGCCGTCCGGCTCCACGAGCAGGGCGGTGAGCGTACAGCCGGTCAGCTCGGGTCGGCCGGCGCCGGCGGCGCGTACGGCTGCCTGCGCCTGGGCCACCGCGGCGCGCAACGGGCCGGGACCGGTCGCCGGCCACGCGGCCCGGACCTGCTCGACCAGCGTGCCCATCGCGGCGGCGCCGGCCCGCCGGCTGCCCTCGCCGTCGCCCATCCCGTCGGCCACCGCCGCGAACGGCAGGGCCGGGTCGACGTGCAGCACGTCGTAGTTCGCGCGGTAGCGGTTGCCGATGACGCTGCCTCCGGCGCACTCCAGGGTGAGCCCGCCGGCCGACCAGCGGTGCGTCCGGAGGGGACCGACGGAGTCACCGAACACGGCGCTCACCGGCGCGAGGGGCATAGGGCGGGTGCGACACGGGGCGGACCGTAGCACCGGGCGCCCCAGCTCGGGTGTCAACGAGGGTTGACAAGCCCTGTCATGTCAACGTAAGTTGACGACATGAGTCAGGCGACGGAACTCGCGGCGGCCGCGGGCAGCACCGACCCCCGGGTCGGCCTGCGCGCCGTCCGCGCGCTGCGCCGGCTGCTCGAGCGGCTCGAGGTGGTCCAGGTGGACAACGCCCGTCGACAGGGCTGGTCCTGGCAGGAGATCGCCGACGCGCTCGAGGTCAGCCGGCAGGCGGTCCACAAGAAGCACGCCGGTCGACCGGCGGTCGGACAATCCTGGGAGGCGTGATGTTCGAGCGGTTCACCGACCGCGCCCGCACGGTCGTGCGGCAGGCCCGTGACGAGGCCCGGAGCGAGGGCCAGCGGCCGGTCGGCACCGAGCACCTGCTCCTCGCGCTGCTCGCCGACGGCGACAGCCTCGCCGCGCGGGTGCTCGCCGAGGCCGGCGTCCGCGGCGACGACCTGCGGGAGCGGATCCACCGGCACACCGCGCAGGGAGCCACCGGCCTCGCCGACGCCGACGCCGCGGCGCTGCGGGAGATCGGCATCGACCTGGCTGCCATCGTGGCCCGGATCGAGGAGTCGTTCGGCCCGGACGCGCTCCGCGAGGCGGCGCCGCCACCGCGTCGCTGGTGGCGCCGGCGGTACGCGGGTGGCCCGTTCTCGCCCCGGGCGAAGAAGGTGCTGGAGCTGTCCCTGCGCGAGGCGCTCCGGCTGCGGCACAACCACATCGGCACCGAGCACATCCTGCTCGGGCTGATTCGCGAGGGCCACGGGTTGGGTGCGCTGGTGCTCACCGAGGCCGGGCTGGACCTCGACGACCTGCGCCGCCGGGTGGAGGTCGCGCTGCGCACCGCGGCCTGAACCGCCGGGCAGCCGGGCGCCGTTTCCAAACCTTTCTGTGGCACTGTCAACGGGCCGTCCGCGTGGGCTCGCTGAACGCCCCGAGGTGCTGCACACTGGCGCCGTGGATGCTGGACAGGAGAGCCGACCGGCGGCGGGCGCCGGCGGGCCGCGCTCCGCCGTGGTGGTCAACCCGGTCAAGGTGGCCGACCTCGACGAGCTGCGCGGCACCGTCACCGACGCGCTCGCCGCCGCCGGCTGGCCGGAGCCGCTGTGGTACGAGACCACCGTCGAGGACCCGGGTCGGGGCCAGACCGAGCAGGCCGTCGAGGCCGGCGTCGAAGTGGTCTTCGCCTGCGGCGGCGATGGCACCGTGATGTCCTGCGTCCGCGGGCTGGTCGGCACCGACGTCGCGCTGGCGGTGCTGCCCCAGGGCACCGGCAACCTGCTCGCCGCCAACCTCGGCCTCTCCACCGACCTGGCCGCCGGCATCGAGGTCGCCGTCGAGCGCGGCCGGCGGCTGCTCGACGTCGGCGCCGTCGAGGACCACTACTTCACAGTGATGGCGGGGATGGGCTTCGACGCCCAGATGCTCGCCGCGACCAGCGAGACCACCAAGGCGCGGATCGGCTGGCCGGCGTACGTGGTGGGGGCCGTCCGGCACCTGCGGGACCGGCCGATGCGGGTCTCGATCCGCCTCGACGACCAGCAGCCGCTGCGCCGGCGGGCCCGGTCGGTGCTGGTCGCCAACGTCGGCCGGCTCCAGGGCGGGCTGACCCTGCTGACCGAGGCCGAGCCGGACGACGGCTACCTCGACGTCGCGGTGCTCACCCCGCGTACCCTGCGACACTGGCTCGCGCTCGGCTGGGCCGTGCTGCGCCGGCAGGACCGGGTGCCCCGGATGGAGGTCTTCCGCTGCCGGCGGGTGGAGATCACCAGCAACCGGGCCCAGCCCCGGGAACTCGACGGCGACCTGATCGCGCCCGGCCGCACGCTGAAGGCGGAGATCCGCCGCCGGGCGCTGTGGCTGTGCGTACCGCAGCCGGAGCGGGCGCGCGACCTGACGGTGGACGTCGACGCCGCGGCCGAGCGGGGCGAGCAGTTGATCGAGGAGGCCCGCCGTGAGTAGCACCCGGATGGTGCCGGAGACCCGGCTGATGGCCGACGAGGAGCTCTCCGCCGACGACGCCTGGCACACGCTGCGCCGGGAGGGCGGCTGGCACCTGCTGCGGGACGCCTTCATCCGGTTCCGCTACGGCGACGGGTTCAGCCACTCGCGCGCCTTCGCGCTGCAACTCTGCCTCGCCGTGGTGCCGTTCATGATCGCGTTGACCGGTCTGATCAGCGAACTCGGCGTGGAGGAGGGCGGCGAGGTCGTCGCGGACACCGTCCTGGCGCTCACCCCCGGCGCCAGCGAGCCGATGGTGGCCGAACTGCTCGGCGAGCGGGAGAGCACCGAACGCGCCGGTGAGCTGGCGCTCAGCCTCGGTCTGCTGACCGGGCTGGTGGCGCTCACCAGCACCATGGCCCAGATCGAGCGGGGCGCCAACCGGATCTACGGCGTGGAGCGGGACCGCCCGGCGCTCTGGAAGTACCTGCGCGCCGCGATCCTCGCGCTGGCCGCCGGCGTGCCGGCGCTCACCGGCTTCCTGATCCTGGTCGGCGGCGGCCCGATGGGCGACTCCGTGCAGCGGCACTACGCGTGGGGCGAGGCCGTCCACGGCTTCTGGGACGTGATCCGCTGGCCGCTCAGCCTCGGGCTGACCGTGCTGGCCGTGGCCGTGCTGTTCCGGCACGCGCCCCGGCGCAAGCAACCGGGGCTGTCCTGGTTGATCTTCGGCGCCGCCATCGCCACCGCGCTGTGGTGGTTGGCCAGCCTGCTGCTCGCCGGCTACGTGGCGTACAGCGACGGGTTCGGCCAGACCTACGGCGCGCTGACCGGGATGATGGCCCTGCTGCTCTGGGCCAACCTCACCGGGATGGCGCTCTTCGGCGGGCTGGCCTTCGCCGCGCAGCTGGAGGCGGTACGCATCGGTGTGCAGGAGCCGGCCCAGCCCGACCTGTGGGAGCCCGAGGCCGAGCGGGACGAGGTCTTCGACACCGGCGAGATGACCTCCCTCTAGCGGTGCCCCGCCGGGGCCGGTGTACGGGAATCGCCGATCGGGTACAAGCGGCACGCCGAAGGCGAAAGGGAGGCTGCCGTGACCACGGTCCGAGAGGCGTTGCGACGACCCCTGGGTCACTTCACCGAACGCACCCTCGCCGGCCTGGCGCTGGTGCTCGGGGCCGGGGTGGGCTTCGGGATCCTGCTGGTCCTGGTCCGGGTGCGGTGGACCCCGCTGTACGACGTCGACCACGGCGTGGCCGCCTGGCTCAACGACCTGGTCGCCCCGCACGGGCCGCTGGTCACCGTGCTCAACGCGCTCACCGACCTCGGTGGCCGGGCGGTGATCATCTGGCTGGTGTCGGTCGCCGTGATCGGCCTGCTGATCCGCCGGCAGGGCCGGCTCGCGGTCTTCCTGATCGTCACCGGCCTCGGCGCGCTGATCCTCGACCCGGCGCTGAAGACGCTGGTCGACCGGCTGCGCCCCGAGGTGGAGGTGCCGATCGGCAGCTACGCCGGGGACAGCTTCCCGAGCGGGCACGCGCTCGGCTCGATGGTCGCCTACGGGGCGCTGCTGCTGGTCTTCCTGCCGGCCCTGTCGCGCCGCTGGCGCAAGCCCGCGATCGCCCTGGTCGCCGCCGTGGTGGTGCTCATCGGGCTGACCCGGATCGCGCTCGGCGTGCACTTCGTCTCCGACGTGCTCGGCGCCTGGCTGCTCGGCGCCGCCTGGCTCGGCGTCACCGCGTACGCCTTCCGGCTGTGGCGGCTGGAGCGCGGCCGGCCGGTGCCGCCGATCACCGAGGGGTTGGAGCCCGAGGCCGCGCACGACGTGGCGCCCGCCCCCGACGAGGCGCATCTGCTGCCACACCCCCGGGCCGCCGTGTTCGAGCTGATCGTCGGCTGGGTGCTGGTGCTCGGCGCGCTCTACGGCTTCGGCATGTTCGTCAGCTACCACGCCGGCGGGACCTTCTTCGCCACCCTTGACACCGACGTGCCACGGTGGTTCGCCGAGCACCGCACCCAGGCCCGGGACGACGTCAGCTGGTGGTGGAGCAAGGCCGGCGACACCCACGCCATCCTGCTCATCTCGCTGGTCTTCTGCCCGCTGGTGCTGGCCGTGTGGCGGCGCTGGCGGCCGGTGCTCTTCGTGGCGCTGACCATGTTCGGCGAGCTGAGCCTCTTCCTCGCCGCGGCCGCCGCGGTGGACCGGCCGCGCCCGCCGGTGGGGAACCTGGACGGGCCGATGCCCACCTCGTCCTTCCCGTCCGGCCACATCGCGGCCACGCTCTGCGTGTGGATCGCGATCACCCTGATCGTCTTCCCGCGTACCGACCGCTGGTGGCGGTGGATCTTCGTGGCGCTGGCGGTGGTCATGCCGGTCGGCGTGGCGGTCTCCCGGATGTATCGGGGCATGCACCACCCGACCGACTTCATGGGCGCGATCCTGCTCACCACACTCTGGATCGGGCTGCTGTACTGGGTCGTCCGACCCAACGAGGACCTGCGCGAGGGCAACCGGCCGAGCATCGAGTCCGAGGACGTCCGCAGCCTCGACGACGAGCTGGCCAAGGCCGCCCGGGTGGAGTGAGCGGCCCGTGCTGCGGGTGATGACCTGGAACATCCGCACCGGCGGCCGGGACCGGGGCGGCACCGACCGGCGGGACCGGGTGCTCACCGTGCTCACCGGGCAGCGGCCGGACGTCCTCGCGCTCCAGGAACTGCGCGGCTTCGACGCCGGCGCGCTGGCCGGGTTCGCCGCCCGGCTCGGGATGCGCGGCCACCTGGCCCGCTCCTGCTTCGGGCAGCCGGTCGCGGTGCTGGTCCGCCCACCGTGGCGGGTGGTGGGCGCCGGCCCGCTGCGCCGGCCGTTCCACCACGCCGCCCAGCGGGTGGCGCTGGCCACCGGAGCCGGCCCGCTCACCGTGCTGAGCACCCACCTGGACCCGTACTCGGGCACCCGGCGGCTGGTCGAGGCGGGCTGGGCGGCGACCGCGCTGCGCCGGGCGCCGGGGGAGTTGGCGCTGCTGGCCGGCGACCTGAACACCCTCGACCCGGTCACCGACCACACCGATCGGCTCGCCCGGCTCGCCCCGCCGTACCGTCGCCGGCACCTGCGCCGGGACGGGCGGACGGTGGACAGCCGGGCGGTGGCCCGGCTGCTGGAGGCCGGCCTGGTCGACCTGTACCCGGCCGGGACGTCGGACGCGGGGCTGACCGTGCCGACCCGGCACGGCGGCGGCGAGTTCGCCGGGATGCGGCTGGACTACCTGCTCGGCACGCCCGCGCTGGCCGCCCGGGTGCGCAGCTGCCGGGTGCTTCGCGGCGGCGAGACGGAGTACGCCTCCGACCACTACCCGGTCGTCGCCGAGCTGGACCTGAACCCGGCCTGACCGGTCGGGGAGACCGGCCGCGAGGGCCGTGCAACCCTTTCCGCTCCGGCACTCATCGGTACGGGTGGAGTCGCGCGGACCGGACCGGGGGAGTGGCCGATGCAGGTGACACAGCAGCAGGAGTACGTCGAGTTCGTCACCGGGGCCACCCCGAAGCTGCGCCGCACCGCGTACCTGCTGACCGGCGACGGTGACCGGGCCGACGACGTGGTGCAGCAGACGCTGGTCCAGCTCTACGTCAAGTGGCACCGGGTGCGCGACGCCGACGACCTGGGCGCGTACGTGCACCGGATGCTGGTGAACGCCTTCCGGCAGGAACGCCGCTCGCGGTGGCGCGGGGTGTACCTGTTCGACCGCACGCCGGAACCGCCGCCGGGGATCGGCCCACCGGACGAGGGGGACACGGTCGCGGACGGTATGGCGGTACGCGCCGCACTGGCCGCGGTCCCGCCCGGCCAGCGGGTGGTCCTGGTGCTCCGGTTCTACGCCGACCTGACCGTGGAACAGACCGCCGCGGTGCTCGGCTGCTCGACCGGCAACGTCAAGAGTCAGACGGCGCGGGGCCTGGCCGCGTTGCGCCGGCAGCTGCCCGACGGGAACCCGAAGGAGGTGCGCCGATGACCGGGTACGACGAGCGCGAGGTCCGTGACCTGCTGGTCCGCGCGGCTGACGAGTTTCCCGCCGCGACGGTGCTGCCGGAGCCGCTGCTGACCGAGGGGAGGCGGGCGGTCCGCCGGCGACGCCTCGTCGCGGGGGCCGCCGCCGTCGTCACCGTGCTCGCCCTGCTCGGCGCCACGGCCCTGCTCGACACCGCCCGCCCGACGCCACCCCCGACCCCGGCGGACAGCCCCGAGCCGGTGACCGGTCCGCCGGCCGAGGCGCCGGAACGCTTCGACCCGGGGCAGTGGCTCTTCCGGCTCGACGGGATACCGGACGACCTGCCACTGCGGACGTACTCGACGGACCACCACACCCAGTGGGTGACGCTGGCGAGCCCGCGGGCCGGGCAGGACGGGTCCGGGGATCGCTGGGCGCTGGATCGCGTCATCGTCCTCAAGATCGCAGCTCGTGGCGTCGACCCTTTCGAGTCGATGCGCGAGTCCGACGCCAGTGCCGAGCCTCGGCGTCCCACCCGAGTGCCGCTGCCGGGTGACCCGGTCGACCCGGTGCAGGGCGCACGGGCTTACCTGCACACCAGTCCGGACGGAGGGGAGACCCGCCTGTCCTGGCAGTATGCCCCGGACGCCTGGGCGGTGATCACCGTGCACGGGGACGAACGGCCGGAGGAGAGCGCCCGGCGGTTCGCCGTCAGCATGGTCTGGCAGCCGCACCGGGTCACTCTGCCGTTCCTCGACGTGGCCCCGCCCGCTGGTGCCCGGCTCCACCGCGCTGTCGTCTCCGAGTACCAGGGACGGTGGACGCGGGCGCAGTTGGGTTACCTGGCGCCGTCCCGGCCGGATTCGCCGCGCGCCTACGAGGACCTGACCATCGGGGTCGAGCGGGGCCCGATCGCGCGTTCGGCGGAGAAGGAGACAACGGTCGCCGGACGGCCGGCCAGGGTGGAGGACGCGCACAGCGCCGGCGCGTACCGGGTGTGGCAGGTGCCGGGAGGTGCCTGTCCGACCTGTGTCGGCGAGGTGGGCTACCTCTCCACCGCTGGCCGTGCCGCGCTGGGTGGCCGCGATGCCGCACTCGCCCTCGCGGCGACCGTGCGGCTGGTCGACGACCCGGACGACCCGACGGCGTGGCGGCCGTTGTAGCCGACGGCCACTGTGGTCGGTCCGGGTCGCGTCGGCGCATCCCGGACCGATCACGGTCCCGTAAACCGGGGCGGCGGCCGTTGCCGCGGCTGGCTACGGTGACTCGGTGATCGACCCCGCGCCGCCCCGGCCGCAGGCACCATCCGACGCCCCGGCGCCCCGACCGCCGGTCCCGTCCGACGCCCCGGCGCCGTCCCGGCCGTCGGTCCCGTCCGACGCCCCGGCGCCGTCCCGGCCGTCGGTCCCGTCCGACGCGCCCGTGCCGCTGGTGGCCGCCGTCGTCCGCGCGATCGCCCTGGTCGTGGTGCTGCCGGTCCGGCTCGCCTGGGAACTGGTCGCGGCCACCGGAGCCGCGCTGCAGCGGTGGCTGCTCGCACCGGTCGGCCGGTTCGTCGACCGGTGGCTGCTGCGCCCGCTCCGCTGGCTGCTGCATCACGCGTTCTGGCTGCCGCTGGTCTGGCTCGGGCGCGGCCTCGCCTGGGTCGCCCGGACGCTGGTCTGGCAGCCACTGGTCTGGCTGTTCCGCAACCTGGTCTGGGCGCCGCTGGTCTGGCTGGGGCGGGGACTGGCCTGGCTGGCCCGCAACCTGGTCTGGGTGCCGCTGGTCTGGCTCGGCAGAGGACTGGCCTGGCTGGCCCGGATCCTGGTCTGGATGCCGCTGGTGTGGCTGGGGCGCGGGCTCGGCTGGCTGGCGCGCACGGTGGTCTGGCTGCCGCTGGCCTGGTTGGCGTACCACCTGGTGTGGCTGCCGGCGGCGTGGCTGGCCCGCCGGCTCGCGCCGCTCGGCGGGCTGCTGCTGGTCGGGCTGACCGCCGCCGGCCGGTGGCTGCTGGGTGGGGCGGCGGCCGTCGTCCGGGTGCTGCTCCGCGCCGCGACGGCCGTGGGCCGGGTGCTGCTCGGCGCGCTTCGCTGGGCGTGGTGGGCGGCCGGCCGGCTGCTCTGGTGGGGGTACGTCGTCACGCTGCGGCCGGTCGTGCGCGGGGCGGGCTGGCTGTGGCGGCACACCGTGGTGCCGGTGGGCCGGGCACTCGCCGCCGCCTGGCGGGCCACCGTCACCCCGGCCGCGCGTTGGCTCCGGCACACGGTTCTCGACCCGATCCGCCTCACCACCCGCGAGGTGCTGACCGCCCTCGGCCTCCGCCGCTGACCGCCCGCACGCCGGTGCGATGGCCGGTGCAGGCGCGGAGCGGATCGGATCTTGGTAGGAAACGGCCCCTACAGGGGCCACTTTCTACCAAGATCGCCCCGCGCCCGGCGGCTCAGAAGACGAGGTTGAGCAGGACGGTGAGGACGATCGAGGCGACCAGCGAGAAGAGGATCATCAGCAGGCAGCCGACGCCGCCGCCGAGCGGGCGGATCTCCACGTTTCCGAAGCGCATCGGGTCACCCTTTCGTGGACGGATCGAGGAAACGGCGGATCGCGGCGGCGACCTGCACCGGTGCGGTGGTGGCGACGTTGTGCGCGGCGCCGGGCACCACCACCTCCCGGGCTTCCGGCACGAGCCGGGCCAGTTGGGTCCGCCAGGCCGGCGGAACCACCGGGTCCCGGGCGCCGGTGACCACCAGGGTCGGGGCGGCGATCCGGACCAGGTCCGCCTCCACCGGGTTGCGCACCGAGTGGGTCAGCGTGGCGGAGACCCGCCAGGGACGGGCGTCCCACACGTCGCGGAGCAGGATCGGCGCCTGCAGCGGCGCCTCCCGGACGGTGTCCACGAGGAACCGGCCGATCTGCCCCCGCCGGGAGCGGGAGGTGGGATCGGTGGTCGGCCCGGCGAGCACCACCGCGCGCACCGCGTCCGGGTGCCGGGCGGCGACCGCTGCGGCGACCTCCGCGCCGAACGAGTGCCCGACCAGGCAGACCGGCGGCAGCCGGTACGCGGCCAGCCAGGCGGCCAGGTGCGCCGCGTGCCCGGGTACGTCGTACGCCGTGCCGGGGCGGGCGGAGAGCCCGAAGCCGGGCAGGTCCGGCACGTACACCGGATGGGTGGTGGCCAGCGCCAGCGCCAGCGGGGTGAGGTAGCGGTGCGAGACGGCCAGCCCGTGCACCAGCACCACGGGCGGTGCGTCGCTGCCCGGGTCGCCGCCGCGGCGGGTGTGTGTCCGCAGCCCGGCGACCAGCCGCCATTCGCTGGTCAGCCCGGCCGCCGGGCGCGGCGCGGCGAACGCCAAACGGAGGTCCGCCGGGCCGAACCGCCCCGGTGGGGTGGTCGGGGTCGACGGTTGCGTCGCCCGGCCGGGCGCCCCTGGTCGGGGTGCGCCCACCGTCCGGTCCACCAGGTCGGGGCACCCGTGCTGGCGGCGCGGGCTGGTCGCGGTCCCGGCCGGCTTGCCCGCCGGGCGTCGTCCCGGCCTCACGGCTGGCACCGCCCGGCTCCCGCGACGCTCCCCGGGCCGGGCCGCCGCCGGCTCACAGGTCGCGCAGTCGCGGGAGCAGCTGCTCCTGCGCCCAGTCCAGGAACATCGGCTGGCTGTCGGCGCCCACCTGCACGATCGCCACGTGGGTGAAGCCGGCGTCGACGAACCTCTTGAACGCCTCGACGTGCCGGTCCACGTCCGGCCCGCAGGAGATGCCCTCGGCGACATCCTCCTCGCGGACGAACTGGGTGGCCGCGGCGAACCCCTCCGGGCCGGGCAGCTCGGCGTTGACCTTCCAGCCGAGCCCGAACCAGCGGAACTGGTCGTGCACGATCTTGCGGCACTCGGCCTCGTCGGGGCCGTAGCAGATGGCCACCTGCCCGTACCGGGGCTGGCCGGCGCCGCCGGCGTCCTCGAACAGCTCGATGATGCGCGGGTCCGGTTCGGTGGCGATCACGCCGTTGCCGTACTCGGCGGCGAGGGTGGCCGACTGCCGGCCCGAGGCGGCGATCGCCATCGGCACCGGGGTGTCGGGGCGGTCCCAGATGTACGCGTCCGGCACGTCGTAGTGGTTGCCGGAGAAGGTCAGCGTCTCCCCGTTCAGCAGCGGCCGGATGATCTGCAGCGCCTCCTCGAACATCTCGTGCCGCTGCTGAACGTGCGGCCAGCCGCCCACCACGTGCTCGTTGAGGTTCTCCCCGGCGCCCAGGCCGAGGGTGAACCGGCCGTCCGAGAGCACTCCGACGGTGCTCGCCTTCTGGGCCACCACCGCCGGGTGGTAGCGGCGGATCGGGCAGGTGACGAAGGACATCAGCGCCGCCCGGCTGGTGGCGTGCGCGACCGCGCCGAGCACCGACCAGGCGTACGGGGAGTGCCCCTGGGAGTCCAGCCAGGGGTAGTAGTGGTCGGAGACGACGAGCTGGTCGAAGCCGGCCGCCTCGGCCCGTACCGCGTGGTCGACCAGTTGCTTGGGACCGGCCTGCTCGCACATCAGGGTGTAGCCGACGCTGACCATGACGCCTCTCCTTCCGACCCGGGCGGATCATCCCCGGATACCCGGGCGGGCGTAAGTCAACCCTCCCGTCCGGTTCGTTGATGGCGTCCGGGAGCCCGGCCTTAACCGGTTCATTGCGTTCCCGAACCCATCGGCCTACGCTGATCCCTGCGCCGGGATCCGGGCGGCGGCCGTCGGGCTGCGGTCGCCTCTCCCTGTCAGTTCCCTCCCCACCGGGCAGTGGGGGTCCTCCCGTTGAGGAAGGCCATGAAGACACGACTCACCGCCGCCGGCGCGGCCCTGCTCGCCCTCCTGGCCGCCGTGCTGGCGTTCGGGGAACCGGCGCAGGCAGCGGCCGGCTTCACCGTCGCCAACGGCAAGCTCTACGACGCCAACGGCGCCGAGTTCGTCATGCGCGGCGTCAACCACGCGCACACCTGGTACCCGCAGCGGACCAGCTCGTTCGCCGACGTCAAGGCGCTCGGCGCGAACACCGTCCGGGTGGTGCTGGCCAGCGGCGAGCGCTGGACCCGCAACACCAACGCCGACGTCGCCAACGTCATCTCGCTGTGCAAGGCCAACCGGCTGATCTGCGTGCTGGAGGTGCACGACACCACCGGTTACGGCGAGCAGAGCGGCGCGGCCAGCCTGGACCAGGCCGTCGACTACTGGATCAGCCTCGCCGACGTGCTCACCGGCGAGGAGGAGTACGTCATCGTCAACATCGGCAACGAGCCGTACGGCAACCAGGGCTACGCGGCCTGGACCACCGACACCAGCAACGCGATCAAACGGCTGCGCGCCGCCGGCTTCGACCACACGATCATGGTGGACGCCCCGAACTGGGGCCAGGATTGGGCGTTCACCATGCGCGACAACGCCGCGTCGGTGTTCGCCGCCGACCCGGACCGCAACACCGTCTTCTCCGTCCACATGTACGGCGTCTTCGACACCGCCGCCGAGATCAGCGACTACCTCGGCCGGTTCCGCAGTGCCGGACTGCCCATCGTGGTCGGCGAGTTCGGCCACAACCACTCCGACGGCGACCCGGACGAGGAGGCGATCTTCTCCTACACGCAGGCGAACGGGATCGGCTGGCTCGGCTGGTCGTGGAGCGGCAACGGCGGCGGCGTCGAGTACCTCGACATGGCCGTCACCTTCAACCCGGCCAGCCTGACCAACTGGGGCCAGCGCATCTTCAACGGCGCCAACGGCATCCGGCAGACCGCCCGGGAGGCGACCGTCTTCGGCACCCCGCCGACCACGATGGGCAGTCCGGCAC
>NZ_QGSW01000412.1:0-22228 GCF_003176715.1 Micromonospora sp. S4605 | reverse complement strand
GGGTCGGGGCGGGGTTCGCCGGCTGTGCCGGTCGGCCATCGTTGCCGCCGCTGTCGGCAAATGCGATCGGCGTGGCGATCACAACCGCGGCCAGCACCGCGGCCGCGCTCGCCGCCATGGTGTTCCGGCGGCGGTTACGCGCCCGCCGTTCCGCCTTGCTCAGTGGGTCCTGCACGATTGGTGCCTCCTCGGCCAGTTCGGAGAGGTTGGAGCGGAGTAGGTGTTCGAACGGGTCAGTCATCGCTGCAGCTCCAGCAGTTCCGTGTGCGGCAGGAGTTGGCGCAGCCGGGTGATCGCGCGGTGGGTCCGGCTGCGAACCGTCCCGACCGAGCAGCCCAGCAGCTCGGCGACCTCGGCCTCCGGCAGATCCTCGTAGTAGCGGAGGACCACCACTGCTCGCTGCGCCGGCGGCAACTGCCGCAGTGCGGCCCGAAAGGCCAACCGGAGATCGGTTCCCGCACTCGGATCGGTCACCACCAGGTCGTCCGTGCTGATCGGTACGTCCCGGCGGCGACGCAACCGTCGCCACCAGCTGACCTGCTCCCGGTACATGACCGCCCGCAGGTACCCCTCCGGGTCGGAATGGCGAATGCTCCGCCATTTCGGGATCGTCTTGGCCAACGCCGTCTGGAACAGGTCCTCGGCGCTGCTCCGGTCACCGGTGAGCAGGTAGGCGACCCGCACCAGGACCGGTGCACGGCTGGCCACGAACTCGGCCAGCAGCGCCCGATCGTCGTCTTCCACCCGCCAACCTCGTTTCCTCGTTCTCACCGTTACAGACGCCTGACGACCGTGCGGCTATCCCGAAGCCGACGAGATGTTCAGGAGAGTGCGCCTCACCCGGGCCGGATGCCCGACGGGAGAGCCCCAGCGGGAACGGGCACCGGCGGCACGAACTGACCCGGGTGCCGTTGACCCGGTAGGTTGTCGATCATGGTGGACGTACGGCTGGAACCGATGACCGAGGATCAGTACAAGCCGTGGCGGGCCGAGGCCGAGGCGCAATACGCGCGGAGCGTCGCCGCGTCGGGCCAGTCGGCGCAGGAGGCGGCCCGCGACGCCGCCGACACCTACGCGCAGCTGCTTCCCGACGAGTTCGCCACCCCTGACCACCATTTCTGGTACGCCTACGACGGCGACCGCCGGGTCGGGTTCCTCTGGGTCAAAGTCACCCGCGACACCGCGTTCGTCTACAACGTCGCCGTCGAACCCGACGTACGCCGGCAGGGCTACGGCCGCGCGATCATGCTGGCCGCCGAGCGCTGGTGCCGCGACCAGGCGCTGACCAGGATCGGTCTGCGCGTCTTCGCCCACAACACCGGCGCCCGGTCCCTCTACGAGCAGCTGGGCTTCACCGAGACCGCCCGCAACATGGCCAAAGACCTGTGACCTCGGACCGCTCGACTCACTGCGCCGTCGGCAGGGTCGGGTGGTCGGTGGGATAGATGCCGATCGCGAACCCGTACATGGTTTCGCCGGACCTCGGCATCCGGTCGAACTCATCAACCAGTTCCGCCATCCGGTCCCAGAACTGCGAGGCCTGATCCTCCGAGATGCGCGCATGCCGGATGAAGCCCCAGAGCTTTCCCTGCGAGAACGCCTTCGCGGACTCGCGGGCAGCCACCTCGAAGTCGTTGAAGTCGCCCGGCAGCTGTTCGCCAGCGGGTGATGGCTCCGCTGCCACGTGGAACATGCGCGCGGTACGCCCGTAGTAGCGCTCCTCGATCGCCCGTACCTTCCGCGTGCGCACCACCTGGAGCAGGCCGTTGCGGGTGAGCACGTCCACGTGGTGCGCGACGGTGCTCTTGGGGCGCTCGACTGCCTCCGCCAACTCGGTCACTGTCGCGGCCCGTTCGTGAAGGAGCTGCAGGATCATCGTGCGGAGCGGGTGGCCGATGGCCTTCACCTGGTCCGGTCTGGTCAGCGCCATCCGATCGGCCAGCTCGTAGTCGGGGGGGTTGTCGGCCATGGCACAACAGACTAGCATCGCGGAACGTTCCAGAAATTTCGATCGTTCGCAAGGAGCTCGATGTCGTGACCGAGGTGCTGCTTTACCACCACATCCAAGGCCTGACCGACGGGGTCCGAAGCTTCGCCGACAGCCTGCGACAGGCCGGGCACACCGTGCACACGCCGGACCTGTTCGACGGCCGCACGTTCGGCAACATCGAGGAGGGGTTCGGCTTCGCCCGAGAGTTTGGGCTCGACGCGATCCGGGAGCGCGGCGTCGCCGCGGCCGACGAACTCGGCCCCGGGCTCGTCTACGCCGGATTCTCCTTCGGCGTGACGATCGCCCAGCGGCTCGCGCAGACCCGGCCCGGTGCCCGCGGGGCGCTCCTGATGGATTCCTGCCTCCCGGTCTCGGAATTCGGAGAGGCGTGGCCCGAGGGCGTGCCGGTGCAGATCCACGGCAAGGAGGGCGACGAGTTCTTCGACGAGGACCTGCCGGCCGCCCGCGAGCTCGCCGGCTCCACGGCGGCCGCCGAGCTGTTCGTCTATCCCGGCGACCAGCACCTCTTCGCCGACTCCTCGCTCGACGCGTACGACCCTGAGGCGGCCGCGCTGCTGATGGAGCGGGTGCGGGCCTTCCTCGCCTCCGTCTGACCATCGCGGCCCGACTCGTCTGGCGAGTGCCTCAGGCCCGGATCGTGGGGTTGGCTCGAAAACCCGTTGCGCCTCCGGCCCCACTGCTGGAGCGTACGTACATGATCAACTCGGATCGACTGCTCGCGGCCTACGACGAACAGCTTCGGACTGACGCCGAGACGCCGAGCGCGGTCTCGGTCACCCGGCACGGGCCATTGCGTCTCGTGACCTTCGCGGGTGGTCGTGGTTTTGTCACCTACCGCGATCTCGGCGGGGCAGACGTCGATACGATTCGGCGGCTCGTCGCAGAGGCGCTCGCTCACTACCAGGCGGACCCTGAGATCGAACGGGTCAAGTGGAAGACCCGTGGGCACGACCATGCGCCGGGGTTGCCCGAGGCGTTGCTAGAGAACGGGTTCACCGCGGATGAGCCTGAGTCGATCATGGTCGGCGAGGCGCGGCTCCTGGCCGTTGACGTTTCGCTGCCGGAAGGCGTGACACTGCGTCGGGTCAGCGAGGAGGCAGACGTCCGCGCGATGAGTGCGATGCAAGACGAGGTCTTCGGGGATCCGGTTAGCGATGACCTGGCGGACGCCCTCCTGCGCCGCCTGGCCCGCGATGACGGAATGGAGTTGTGGGTCGCCGAGGCTGGGGGGCGCATCGTCAGTGCCGGCCGGCTGGAGCCGGTGCGGGGGACCGACTTCGCCGGGATCTGGGGCGGCGCGACCCGTGCGGAGTGGCGTGGCCGTGGAATCTACCGCGCGTTGACCGCGGCGCGGGCTCGCTCAGCACTCGACATGGGCAAGACACTCATCAACAGCGACTCGACCGAGTACTCGCGCCCGATCCTCGAACGCTCCGGTCTGGTCAAGGTGTCGACGACGACGGCCTACAACTGGCAGCGGTGAGCGCCCTCCCCCGGTTCCTGGCCGAGCCGATGGCCGCCGCGCTGCTGTGGACTCAGTGCGGACTGAGGGCCTTGGTCCGGACCTTGATACGGTCCGTCCGGGTCGTCGGCAGCACGGCTGACCAGGAAAAACGACTGGTGGGGCGGGCGGGACTCGAACCCGCGACCGAGGGATTATGAGTCCCCTGCTCTAACCGGCTGAGCTACCGCCCCGGCACCGCGCCGGATCCTATCCCGGCCGGTCGATGACCGGCCAGCACGAACCGGCCCGGTCGCTCATCGGCGTCGTCGGCGTAGCAGCACGATGGGCAACGCGAGGATAACAGTGAGCAGCCAACCCACCACGACGACGCCCCACAGCCAGCCCTCGCCCTCGGCCGTCTCGGTGATGAACATGCCGAGGGTGAGCAGTGCGGTCAACCCGCCGACCGCCAGCGCCGCCAGGCCGCTGACCACCATCAGCGGGATCTCCCACCAGGACCGCACGACCGGCTCCCGGCGGGGCGCCGGCTCGGTCGCGCGGGGCTGCGGGATGCGCTCCGGGTCGCGGGCCGGCATGACCACCTGCCGGTCCGCCGGCACCTGCGAGTCGATCACCCGGATCGCGCCCGGGTGCAGCTCGAACATGGTGGGCTCGATGCGCATCGAGATGGCGTCGGACCCGATCAGCTGCCGGGCGCCGTCCGGCCAGGCGAGCAGCACCGCGCAGTCGGCGTACGTGACGGTGAGCGGGCCACCCGGACCGACGTAGCTCACCCCGTCGATGCCGACCCGCAGCTCGCCGTCGCCCTCCCGCTCCCGGTACGCGGTGCCGTCGACGATCCGCTCCGAGCAGGTGGGCGCCTCGACGAACCCGGCCCAGTCGGCGGTGTTCCCCTCCGGCACCATCAGCAGCGCCGATCCGGCCACCTCCCGGGCCACCGCGTGCAGGTCGGCGACGGTGACCGCCTTCAGCTCGGCCCGGTGCTCGTCGATGGTGAGGTTGCGCTCCCCGGTGAGCACGTTGCAGGCGTACGCCGGCAGCCGGGCGGCGTCCACCTCGGCGGTGCCGAGCAGGTCCTCCCGCTTGGCCACGCAGGAGTCCAGGTCGCTCTGCTCGATCCGGCCGACCCGGAGCTTGGCCAGGGTGTCGATGAAGCCGCCGAGCACCGCGTCCTGCTTCTCCGGTAGCGCGTCGGCGAGCGCGCGCAGGCTGGCGTACCCGTCGCCGCGCGGGTCGTAGCCGGCGGTGGTGGTGTAGGAGAGACCGCCCTCCTGCCGCAGCGACCGGAACAGTTCGCGCTCCAGCACGTCGGCGAAGAGGCTCGCGGCGGTCGAGCGCCGCACCACCGCGTCGAGCACCACCGCCCGGGAGCCGCTGACGAAGTACGCCGGGGTGCGCGGCAGCGCCGACGACGCGGCCGGCACCGGGTGGCGTACGCCGGCTGGCAGCGCCAGCCGCAGCCCGGCCGGCACCCGGTCGCCGGCGATCCAGAGCACCGCGTTGTCCCGGGTGAACCAGCGGGCGGCCCACTGCCGCAGGTCGTCGCCGGTGAGCGCGGCGAGCCCCCACTCCGGGTAGCTGGTCAGGCCGAAGTCCCGGGCGCCGTGCCGCCACAGCGGCACCGCCTCCACCGGCGAGCCGCCGCGGTTGCTCCACTCGGTGCGCAGGATCTCCTTCTCCACCTCCAGCCGGCCGGTCGGCAGTTCGGTCAGGTTGGCGCAGACGGCGGTGAGGAAGGTGGCGATGTCCTGCTCGGACCCCTGCATGTGGAAGGTGGTGAAGACCGGCGAGGTGGCCCCGTTGAAGTGGTAGTCGGCCATCCCGAGCGGCGCGAGCGCCAGGTGTTCCAGCAGGTGGGTGATGCCGCTGCGGGCCAGCGTCTCGTCGGCGGTGCCGACCCGGAAGGTCAGCCCGGCGCGCATCGGCCCGCCGGTCGGGGCCAGCAGGGTGGGCACCCCGTCCACGTCCAGGTGCTGGATCATGCCAGGCCGCCCTTCGCGTACGCCTTGTCGCGGAACCGCTGGAACTGCTTCGTCTCGTCGCCGTCGATGTAGCCGAACATCGCCTCGTGGCCGAGCGGCCCCATGGCCTGGAACTGCTGCGCGGCCGCCGTCCACTCCTCCATCAGGCCGAACGCCATGGCGAAGGTGCTGCGGACCCAGAGCCAGCCCCAGCCGTTGCGGAAGTCGGGGTGCCAGATCGACCGCTGCGCCGCCTCGTGGATCTCCCGGCTGACCTGCGGGCTGCGCAGGTGGGCGCCGGCCTTGCCGAGGGTGTCCTGGTCCAGCGCCTGCTCCAGGTGCGCCTCGACGACCAGCACCGCGTTCGGGGCGCCGGCCGGGGCCGCGGCGGCGCACTCCTGGGCGAAGCCGTGCGCCCGCTCCCAGCTGCCGCTCCACTTGGGGCAGAACTGCTGCAGCAGCGACGCCTGCGCCGGCAGGTGGTGCGGGTGGTGCTTGGCGAGCTGGTCGTAGCGGCGGCGCGCCTCGGCCTGGCCGAGCTGCAGGCCACGGGCGTTGGTGATGCGCTGCGTCCAGGCCGCCGCGTCGTCCGGGTGGCGGGCGGTGACCTCGATCAGCACCTGCTCGGCGCGGCGCAGGTGGTCGAAGAACTGGGCGAACTGCTCGCGGCTGACGTACTGGGCACGGCGGGCGGAGCGGATCCGCCAGCCGGCCCGGATCAGGTACGCGCCGAGCAGCGTCCCGGCCACCGGGTCCTCGGGCTCGGCGGCCAGCGCCCCGCGGAGGAACTCCTCGATGTCGGTGGCGTCGCCGACCTCGCCGACCAGGACCGTGCGGCCGTGCGGGTCCGGCTCGGCCAGCTGTGCGCGCAGGGCCGGCCAGTCACGCGCGGCGAGCGCCGCGCGCACCGCGCTGACCTGGGGGTACGCCGCCGCGGCGTCGAAGTTCGGCGGCGGAAGGGGGGCAGGCATGGCGAGGATGATAAATGATCAACAACCCGCCGGGTGACCCGCTTTCCAGCCGGCCCGCAGCTGCGCCAGCACCGCCCCGGCGGCCCGCCAGCCGCTGGTCAGCGCCCCCTGGATGGACGGGCTGTCCCGGTGGTCCCCGGCCACGAACAGGCCGTCGCCGAGCGCCACCGGCTTGCGCAGCCGGCCCTGCGGTGGTGGCGCGGCGGGCAGCGCGGCCGGGATCGACACGGTGGTCAGGTGGGTCCAGTCGGCCGTGGACCGTCCGTAGAGCCGGGCCAGTTCGAGCCGTACGGCCGGCTCGGGCGGGGCCGTTGGGCCGACCACCGAGGTGGCCACCAGGTGCCGCCCGACCGGCGCGTACGCGGGTGCGGCCCGGCTGACCACCACGGTGTTCGCGATCAACTCCCGCCGGTCGCCGTCGAGGAGCAGGATCGGCTCGGCCAGCGGCGGCTCGGCGGTGCTGTGGTAGTAGGTCGTGTAGCTGTGCATGCGTACCCGTGACAGGGCCGGCAGCAGGGTGGCCGCCGCCGGCGGGTCGACGGCGACCACGACGGCGCGGCAGCCGATGTCGCCGGCCTGGGTGCGGACCCGCCCGGGCACGACCTGCGAGACCGGGGTGTCCAGCTCGATCAGGTCGGCCGGCAGCGGGTCGGCGACGGCCCGGGGCAGCGCGGCCATCCCCTCGGCGGGCAGGCCGATCCGGCCGCGGGCGAACGAGCGCAGCACCATCGCGAACACCCGGCTGGAGGTCGCCAGTTCCCGCTCGATGAAGACGCCGGAGAGGAACGGCCGGAGCAGTTCCTCGACGATCGCGTCGGAGAGCCCGGCCCGGCGCAGCGCCGCCCCGGTGGTGGTCTCCGGCGCGGCGAGCAGCCGCCCGGGTGGC
The DNA here is from genome assembly GCF_003176715.1 of Micromonospora sp. S4605. Lineage (NCBI taxonomy): Bacteria > Bacillati > Actinomycetota > Actinomycetes > Micromonosporales > Micromonosporaceae > Micromonospora > Micromonospora sp. S4605. Next base: position 14,934 of record NZ_QGSW01000412.1, on the reverse strand, counting down.
AGCGTGGCGCAGCCGGCGGCGAGCGCGGCGAACCGCAGCCGGTCCAGTGGCGAGCCGATCCCGGCCAGCGCGGTGCGCGGCCCACCGGTCGGCTCGCGCAGCGGGTTGACCAGCCGGTGCAGCGCGTCCCCCTTGCGCACCAGCACGCCGGGGGTGAAGTGGCCGAGGCGCAGCCGGTCGACGTCGAGCAGCGCGCCGAGTCGCGGATAGGCGGTGTTGAGCACCTGGAAGCCCCGGTCGAGCAGGTAGCCGTCGACGGCGTCGGTGGCGACCCGGCCGCCGAGCCGGTCACCGGCCTCGAGCAGCCGCCAGGGCACCCCGGCCCGGTGCAGCCGCCGGGCCGCGGCGAGGCCGGCCAGACCGCCGCCGACGATCACCACATCGGTCTCAGCCAGCACGGCGCGCCTCCCGTTCACCGTTCGCCCGGGCCAGCCGGCCCGGCCACCACACCCGCGGCCCGATGTCGTACGCCAGGGCCGGCACCAGCAGCGAGCGGACCACGATGGTGTCGATGAGCACGCCCACCGCGACGGCCACGCCCAGTTCGACCAGGACCACCAGTGGCAGGACGGCCAGCGCCGAGAAGGTCGCGGCCAGCACGATCCCGGCCGACGTGATGACGCCGCCGGTCACCGCGAGCCCGGCCAGCACCCCGGCCCGGGTGCCCCGCCGGACGGACTCCTCCCGGACCCGGCTCATCAGGAAGATGTTGTAGTCGATGCCGAGCGCGACCAGGAAGACGAACGCGAACAGCGGGAACGACGCGTCCACGCCGGGGAAGCCGAGGACGTGCCGGAAGACCAGCGCGCAGAGCCCGAGCGTGGCGGCGAACGACAGCAGCACGGTGGCGATCAGCAGGATCGGGGCGAGCAGCGCGCGGAGCAGCAGGGCCAGGATGATCGCGATCACCACCAGGACCACCGGGATGATGACGTTCTGGTCGCGGGTGGCGGCCGCCGCGGTGTCCACGTTGATCGCGGTGAAGCCGCCGACCGCGGCGTTCGCGCCGGGCACCCGATGCACCGCGGCCCGCAGGTCGCGGATGGTGCGCTCGGCGCCGTCGCTGTCCGGCGGGTCGGCCAGCGTCGCCTCCAGTTGCACGGTGCCGTCGACCACCTTGGGCGGCGCGGCGGGGTCGGGCGGCCCGGTCGGGTCGCCGGTGACCGGGCGGACGGCGGCCACCCCGGGCACGGTCCGGGCCACCTCGGCGACCTGCCGGGCGGCCGGCTGGTCGACCAGGATGGTGGCGGGGCTGCCGGTGCCGGCCGGGTAGTGCCGGGCGATCACCTCCTGGCCGACCACCGAGTCGGTGCGCTGGGTGAACAGGTCGGACTGGCCGAGGGTGGTGGCGCCGAGCTGGGTCAGGCCGAGCGCCAGGGCGGCCAGCAGCACGGTGGTGACCAGCCAGACCGGCCGGGCCCGCCGGGCCACGAAGCCGGCGATCCGGCGCCACCTGCCGTGCTCGGCCTGCGGTTCCGCCTCGTCCTCGCGGGGTCGGCGCGGCCAGAACGCCCACCGCCCGCCGAGCACCAGCAGGGCGGGCAGGAAGGTGAGCATCACCAGCAGGGTGGCGGCGATGCCGATGGCGGCGACCGGGCCGAGCGCGCGGTTGGAGTTCAGGCTGGACAGCAGCAGGCAGAGCAGGCTCAGGATGACCGTGCCGCCGGAGGCGATGATCGCCGGGGCGGCCCCCTTCCAGGCGGTGCGCATCGCGTCCCAGGGGCGGGCGTGCCGGTGCAGTTCCTCGCGGTAGCGGGCGACCAGCAGCAGCGCGTAGTCGGTGCCGGCACCGAAGACCAGCACGGTGAGGATGCCCTGCGCCTGCCCGTTCAGCGTGATGACATCGGCGTCGGCGAGCAGGTGGACGAAGGCGGCGGCCAGCGCGAAGGACGTACCGGCGGCGAGCAGCGGGAAGATCCAGAGGATCGGACTGCGGTAGACCACCAGCAGGATGACCAGCACCACGCAGAGGGTGACCAGCAGCAGCGTGCCGTCGATGGCGGAGAAGACCTCGATCAGGTCGGCGAGCAGGCCGGCCGGCCCCGCCACGTCGACGGTCAACCCGTCCCGGTCGCCGCCGGCGATGTCGCGCAGCCGTTCCACGGTCGTGCCGATCCGCTCGCCCTCGCCGTCGTCGATCGGCACCACCACCTGCACCGCCTGGCCGTCCTGGCTGGGGATCGGCGGGGGCAGCGGGCCGATCACCCCGGGCACCCCGGCGAACCGGGCGGCGTCGGCGGCCACCCGCTGCCGGTCGGCGTCGGTGATGCCGGTGGTGCGTTCGTAGACGACCAGGGCCGGGGTGGTCTGCCGCTCGACGAACCGCCCGGACAGTTCCTGGGCCCGGGTCGCCTCGGCGTCGGCGGGCAGGAAGGCGGCGCTGTCGTTGGTGGCGACCTCGCCCAGCCGCCCCGCGAAGGGCCCGGTCACCGCGCCGACGAGCAGCCAGCCGAGCACGACCGCCACCGCGACCAGGGTGACCCTGCCGCCTCGTCCGGACATCCCCACCCACCCAACGGTCGACGCACCGATCGACGCGGCCGGAGTCAGTCGACATCGACATCCTGCCGGGCGAGCGGCACCGAGGTGGGCGAATCGGGAGCGGCTCACCTTTGCGGGGCGGGTGGGGACATACCGGCGCCGGGGCGAGCGGCGGCAGCAGCCACGCGGGGCGCGGGCGCGGAGTGGGCAACGGCGGCCTGCACGGCCGGGCCCGACGGCCGTACGCCCCGGCCGGAACGACGAACGCCCGCCGGCGGTGCCGACGGGCGTCGAGTGGAGTGGCTCCCCCGTTTGGACTCGAACCAAAAACCTGCCGGTTAACAGCCGGCTGCTCTGCCAATTGAGCTACGGGGGACCGCGCTGCCCGGTTCCGGATCTCTCCTTCGCCGTGCGACGGGGACAAGAGTACAGGACTCCGGGGGGGTGTTGGTCGAGGGGGTTACCCACCGATCGGGGCCGCCGGCGACCCGGACCGACCATCAATAATATGGACAAATCGTCATCGCGGCACAAGGAGGTATGAGCAGAGAGCAGGATGGGTAGTTAGCTGCGGACAGAGAACGCAGGCGCGAGGTGGTCGCTCCCGCCGGGGTGAGCCCGACGGGACGACGGCGCGTCAGGTACGGAAGGAGCCGCCATGCGCGGAAAGATCATGTTTCTTGGCGGGCTGGCTGCGGGATTCGTCCTGGGCGCCCGTGCCGGCCGGGAGAAGTACGAGGAGCTGGTGATCCGGGGCCGCAAGGTGCTCGACCACCCCACCGTGCAGGAGGCGGCGGGGGTCGCGCAGGCCCAGGCGACCCGGCTCTACAGCGAGGGCAAGGACAAGCTCGGCCAGTCGAAGCTGGGCGAGAAGCTCAGCGGCAACGGCAACAAGCAGGAGCTGACCGCCGCCGACGACGCGTTCGCCGGCACGCCGGCCACCATCGGCGCCAAGTCCGGCTCCGGCTCGTCGAGTTCCGCCTCGACCGGCTCGGCCTCCGGGTCGACGTCGGCTGGCACTGCGTCCCGCAAGCCGTCCAGCTCGGGCACCAGCGGCAGCACCCTCTGACTCATCCGCGAGCGGGCCGGTCACCTGATGGTGGCCGGCCCGTCCGCGTGTTCGGGCACGTCCCCGCCCAGGTGAGCGGCGCCGGGGGCCACTTTCGCCTGTTTGGAGCAAAAGTTCGACCCGAACATCGAAAACTTCTGCCCTCAGCCTCTTCTCTTTAGTCCCGCCCGCAAATATCGTCCTGCGTAGAACCTGGCCAGGCTCTTTGGTACTCCCCCGCGACCTCCTCAGCGAGTTCCCGGCGCTGGGGCGGACCCGCCCGACCAGAGCGAGGTTCGATGCGCAGACCGACCGGCCGACGGGCCACCACCTTCCTCAGCCTGCTCACTCTCGTCGGCGCGACCCTCGTCGCGACGGCCCAGCAGCAGCCCGCGCCGGCGCTCGCCGCGCCGGCACCAACCAGCGACGGCATCCAGTACAAGGTCCTCGTCTTCACCCGGTCCGCCGGCGGCAGCCACGCCGCCACCGCCGCCGGGGTGGACGCGATCCGCCAGCTCGGCAACGACCGGCGCTTCACCGTCGAGGTGACCGACGACGCCCGCAAGTTCGACGAGCCGCACCTCAAGCAGTTCCGCGCGGTGGTGTTCCTGAACACCGCCGGCGACGTCCTCACCGACGACCAGCGAGCCGCCTTCGAGCGGTACTACCGGGCCGGCGGCGGTTTCGTCGGCGTGCACTCCGCGATCGAGGCCGAGCCCGGTTGGTCCTTCCTGGACGACGTGCTCGGCACCCGGGCGGTCGGCGCCGCCTCGGCCGCCGCCCCGGCCACCGTCACCGTCGCCGACCGGGTGCACCCGGCCTCGGCCCCGCTGCCGGAGCGCTGGACCCACCCGGACCGCTGGTACAACTTCGCGGCCAACGTCCGGGGCGTCTCGCACGTCCTGGCCACGGTGGACGAGAAGACCTACGCCGGCGGGACGATGGGCTTCGACCACCCGGTCACCTGGTGCAAGGACTACCAGGGCGGCCGCTCCTTCTACACCGGGCTCGGCGCGACGCCGGGGAGCTTCGGCAGCACCGACCTGCGGGCGCACCTCGGCGGCGCGATCCAGTGGGCGGCCGGCGTGACCGACGGCGACTGCGGCGCCACCGTCCTGGCCAACTACCAGATGGAGGTGATCGGGGCGCAGCCCAACGTCAACGAGCCGATCGGCTTCGACGTGCTCCCCGACGGCCGGGTCATCCAGACCGACCGCCGCGGCGGCGTACGCCTGCACGACCCGGAGAGCAACGAGACCACCGTGCTGGCCCAGATCCCGGTCTACACCCACAGCGAGGACGGGATGTACGGCCCGGCGATCGACCGCGAGTTCGCCACGAACCGCTGGGTCTACCTCTACTACGCGCCGCCGCTGGACACCCCCACCGGCGGGGCGCCGACCACCAGCACCGACCCGACCGCCTGGGACCGGTGGAAGGGCTACTTCCAGCTGTCCCGATTCAAGTTCGTCGACGGCGACACGCCGTCGCTGGACCTGGCCACCGAGCAGAAGATCCTCCAGGTGCCGGTGGACCGGGGCGCCTGCTGCCACGTGGCCGGCGACATCGCCTTCGACTCGAAGAACAACCTGTGGCTGGTCACCGGCGACGACACCCCGGCCGGCGGCGGCGGCTCCGGCGGCTTCTCCCCGCACAACGACTCGGTGAGCGCCACCGGCGTCTACCAGGCGCCCTTCGTGGACGCCCGGCGCAGCTCCGCCAACACCAACGACCTGCGCGGCAAGATCCTGCGCATCTCGGTGCAGCCGGACGGCAGCTACACGGTGCCGGCGGGCAACCTCTTCGCCGAGGCGCAGGACCCGGGTGACAAGACCCGGCCGGAAATTTACGCGATGGGCTTCCGGAACCCGTTCCGGATCACGCTCGACAAGAACGACGTCGCCTACATCACCGACTACTCCCCCGACTCCTCGACCCCCGCCGTGGGCCGGGGACCGGCGGGCACCGGCCGGATGATGGTGGTCGACAAGCCGGCGAACTACGGCTGGCCGATGTGCGTGCAGCCGAACCTGCCGTACATCGAGATGAACTGGACCACCAGCCCGATCTCCCCGGTCGCGCCGTTCGACTGCGCGGCGCCGAGGAACACCTCCCGGCACAACACCGGGCTGACCGACCTGCCGGCGGTCGAGAAGTCGGAGCTGTGGTACTCGTTCCAGGCCCCGACCCCGTGCCCGGAGTCCTACCTGTCCACCCCGACGCAGACCTGCCCGGTGCTCTTCCCGGAGCTGGGCACCGGCGGCGTCGGGCCGCACGGCGCGGCGCGCTACGACTACGACCCGGAGCTGAGGTCGGAGACGAAGTTCCCCGCGTACTTCGACGGATCGGTCTTCTTCGGCGAGTTCACCCGGGACACCCTCAAGGAGATCCGGCTGGACGGCCAGGGCGACGTCCTGAAGATCAACAACGTGCTGGACTGCGGCCCCGGCCCGAGCACGCCGGCCCGGCCGTTCCTCTGCGACAACCCGATGGACATGAAGTGGGGCCCGGACGGCAACTTCTACCTGCTGACGTACGGCGACGGGTTCTTCAACGTCAACCCGGACGCGGCGATGCTGAAGTTCAGCTACGTCAAGGGCCTGCGGGCGCCGAACGCGGTGCTCGGCGCCACGCCGACCAACGGGCACGCGCCGCTGACCGTCGCCTTCTCCAGCGAGGGGTCGAAGGACCCGGACCCGGCCGACTCGATCTCGTTCGCCTGGGACTTCGACGGCAACGGCACGACCGACTCGGTCGACCCCAACCCGACGCACACCTACACCGCCAACGGCGTCTACACCGCGCGGCTCACGGTGACCGACTCCAGCGGCAAGAGCGCGTCGGCGAACACCACGATCACGGTCGGCAACACCGCGCCCACGGTGACCGTCAACACCCCGCTGGAGGGCGGCTTCTTCAGCTGGGGCGACAACATCCCCTGGTCGGTGACGGTCACCGACCCGGAGGACGGGCCGATCGACTGCGCCAAGGTCGAGGTGACCTTCGTGCTCGGGCACGACGAGCACGGCCACGGCGAGGCCAACCAGTTCGGCTGCTCCGGGGTGCTGCCCACGATCGCCGACGACGCCTCGCACGGCGGCTACATCTACGGCGTGGTCAGCGCCTCCTACACCGACGGGGGCGCCAACGGGCAGCCCGCGTTGACCACGGTGGACCAGCAGATCATCCAGGACAAGCGGCAGCAGGTGGAGTTCGCCCGCGACCAGTCCGGCACCACCGTCGGCAACAGCGCCGACACCGGCGGCGGGCAGCAACGGGGCAGCCTCGACCCGGGTGACTGGATCGCGGTGAACAACACAGTGAACCTGCACAACATCCAGTCGGTCACCCTGCGGACCAGCGGCGGCAGCGCCGCCACCGCCGGGCAGCCGCGGTTCGGCGTCGAGTTCCGGCTCGACTCGCCCACCGGCCCGCTGCTGGGCACCGCCACGGTCAACGCGACCACCGGCAACAACGCCTTCACCAGCACCACCGTGCCGATCACCGACCCGGGCGGCACGCACCGGCTCTACCTCGTCTTCACCACCGTCCCCGGCGGACCGGCCAGCGGTTTCGGCAACCTGAACTGGGTCGAGTTCGCCGGCCAGGGCATCGGCGTCGCTCCCTGACGCGGTGACCGGGGGCCGCCGCCCGGCAGCCCCCGGCACCTCCGGATCCACCCGCGCGCCGGGTCACCGCCGGTGACCCGGGCCGGGCCCACCCATCACCAGCACCGAGAAAGGCAGCAGCAGATGAACGACAGTCAGCACGGCATGAGCCGTCGCCGGATGCTCGGCGCCCTCGCCGGTGTGGCCGGCGCGGCCGCCGTCGGGGCCACCGGCTGGGCCTCCGCCGCCGGCGCCAACGGCAACGGCCTGCTCGTCCCGGCCGGCAAGCGCGGCATCATCCTCTACAGCGTCCGGGACCGCATCGGCGCCGCCCCGGACGCCAGCGGCGTGCCGTACGGCTTCGAGCGGGTGCTCGCCCGGCTCGCCGAGATCGGTTACAAGGAGGTGGAGTTCGCCGGCTACAACCAGCACACCTCCATCCTCGGCCGGCAGATCACCCCGCAGGAGATCCGCAAGATCCTGGACGACAACGGGCTGCGGGCCAACGGCTCACACGCCTCGATCCCGGGCACCGTCACGCCGGACACCATCGCCGCCTTCGAGCGGACGCTGGACACCGCCGAGATCCTCGGCATGCAGCACATCGGCACCGGCAGCGACCCGACCGGCAGCAACTACAAGGCCGACTGGGACGCCGCCGTCGACCGGTGGAACACCTTCGGCGAGATGGCCGCCGCCCGCGGGCTGAAGCTGTACACGCACAACCACGACGCGGCGTACAACTTCCTGCTGGACAGCGGGCCGCTGGACGCGCAGGGTCGGCCCACCCGGTCCTCCGGCGTCCGCAAGCTGGAGTACTTCATCGCGCGCACCAACCCGGAGTGGGTCTGGTTCGAGATGGACATCTACTGGGCGCACGTGGCCCAGCACCGGTTCCGCAGCTACACCGACCCGGACGGGGTGACCCAGACCAGCGTCTTCGACCCGCTGGCCGTGGTCGCCGCCCAGCCCATCCGGTTCCCGCTGTTCCACGCGAAGGACGGCGCGTTCAACCCGGCCAACAGCGCCGGGTACGACATGGTGCCGCTCGGCCAGGGCGACATCGACTACGGGCACTTCTTCGCCAACATGGGCGCCAAGGGTTACCACAACCCGATGTGGGAGCAGGACAACGCGCCGGGCGGCGCCGCCGACCCGGGCCGGTCGCTGCGCTACGCGGAGGTCAGCTTCCAGCACATGTCGGGTCTGCGGGGCTGACGGACCCGACACCGCAGGAGGGGCCGCGCCCGGGAACACCGGGCGCGACCCCTCGCGCTACGCGGTCAGTCTCCGCGGCCCACTCAGTCCTTGCGGGCTGAGCGCGACCCGCTCAGCCCCTTCTGCTGAGCGCGGCCCACTCAGTCCTTGCTGCTGAAGGCGGCGTCGAAGGCCGCGGCCGGGGCGTCGAAGGCGAGCCGGCGAACGAACTGGAGCGCCTCCGGGGCACCGACCAGCCGATCCATGCCGGCGTCCTCCCACTCGATGGAGATCGGCCCGTCGTAGCCGATCGCGTTCAACGCCCGGAAGCAGTCCTCCCAGGGCACGTCGCCGTGGCCGGTGGAGACGAAGTCCCAGCCGCGGCGCAGGTCGGCCCAGGGCAGGTGGGAGGCGAGCCGGCCGCGTCGGCCGTCCCCGGTGCGCACCTTCGCGTCCTTGCAGTCGACGTGGTAGATCCGGTCGGCGAAGTCGAAGATGAAGTTCACCGGGTCCAGTTCCTGCCAGACGAAGTGCGACGGGTCCCAGTTCAGCCCGAACGCGGGCCGGTGGCCGATCGCCTCCAGCGCGCGCTTCGTCGTCCAGTAGTCGTACGCGATCTCGCTCGGGTGCACCTCGTGGGCGAACCGCACCCCCACCTCGTCGAACACGTCGAGGATCGGGTTCCACCGGTCGGCGAAGTCCTGGTAGCCGCGCTCGATCATCGACGGCGGCACCGGCGGGAACATCGCCAGGGTGTGCCAGATCGACGACCCGGTGAAGCCGATGACGGTCTTCACGCCGAGCTTCGCCGCCGCCCGAGCGGTGTCCTTGATCTCCTCGGCGGCCCGTTGGCGCACCCCCTCCGGCTCCCCGTCGCCCCAGATCCGGGCGGGCAGGATGCCCTGGTGCCGCTCGTCGATCGGGTGGTCACAGACGGCCTGGCCGACCAGGTGGTTGGAGATCGCGTAGACCTTCAGGTTGTGCTTGGCGAGGGTCTCCCGCTTGCGGTCGACGTACGAGTCGTCGGCCAGCGCCTTGTCGACCTCGAAGTGGTCGCCCCAGCAGGCGATCTCCAGCCCGTCGTAGCCCCACTCGGAGGCGAGCCGGCAAACCTCGTCGAACGGAAGGTCGGCCCACTGGCCGGTGAAGAGCGTGATGGGTCGCGCCATTGTCCTTCTCCCCTGTCGTGATGGGGATTCCGTACCTACGGACCGGGGCGAGGGTGACCGGTGCTGCCCGGCGAGCGCGGCGGACGCCGACGGGTGCGGGACGCACCTGGGCCCGACGGGTTGCGCCTCCCGCCGGGTCGTCGGCCACCTCCACGATCGCCGCCCCCACTCTATGGCCGCCGCCACCGCCACGGAAGGCCCCACCCATGAGCGGCGACCGGCAGCGGGCGGAGGCGACGGCCAGCGGCCGGCGCCGAGCTTCCCGGGGCCCTTCCGGTGCGGGGCGCACCTGGCGCCGGCGTGTGGTGATCCGGGTGGGAAGACCCGGCTGAGCGTGATGACTCAGAGGCACAAATATGCCTCTGAGTCATCACGCTCCAGAGGAGGTGTGACGGGCGGCGGCGACCTGTCGGCGTCGTGCCGGTTCTACGCCACCGCCGACGGCACCGGCCACCGCGCCCACTGACCACACCTCACGACCGGGTCAGGTCAAGTCAGGGCAAGGGTCAGGGCAGGGTCCACCGTTGGTTCGCGGCGGCGGTGCAGGTCCACAGGTGCACCGCGGTGCCGTCGGCGGAGTTGTTGCCGGAGACGTCCAGGCACTTGCCCGACTGCGGGTTACGCACCGTCCCGTCCGCCTGCGCCGACCAGTTCTGCGCACCCGTGCCGTTGCACGTCCACAACTGGATCTTCGTACCGTCCGCCGAACCACCACCGGAGACGTCCAGACACTTACCCAACGCCCGGATCGTCGAGTTCGGCGTCACCGTCCACGTCTGCGCGGCGCTTCCGTTGCAGGTGTAGAGCTGGATCTGCGTACCGTCCGCCGTACCCGCGTTGCGCACGTCCAGGCACTTGCCGGCCAGACCCCGGATCGGCCCGGTGCCGGTGCCGCCGCCGGTGGACTTCACCAGGGTGAAGTCGTCCACGTCGAAGAGCCCCGAGCCCGAGCCGGTGAAGGTCAGGTAGAGGTTCTGGGTGCCGGACGGGACGCCGGAGAGGTTCGTGGTGACGTCGGCGAAGGTGGTCCAGCTTCCGGTGTTCGGCACCGCCACCGAGCCGAGCACCGTGCCGGTGGCCGAGCCGGTGCGCACCTGGATGGTGCCGCCCGGCCCGCCGGAGACGACCCGCGCCTTGAACGAGGTCACCCCGGTCAGGTCGACGCCGTTGTACGCCGCCCAGTCGCCCGGGTCGATGTAGCCGAGCGTCTGGCCGCCGTTGGCCCCGGCCTTGCTGAACGGGGTGACCCCGCTGGCCGAGCTGAACGACTCCGCCTGGATGGTGCCGGTGGGCGGCGGGGTGGTGCCCAGTTCCTTGATCCGGACGTTGCGGAACGAGGCGTCGTCGCCGGTGCCGTGGTTCTGCAACCCGATGTGGCCGGCGAGCGAGCGGGCCGGGTCGGTGTTGGTGAAGTCGTTGATCTTCACCCCGTTCAGGAAGACCTGGAGCCGCTCCCCCTCGACCAGCAGCTCGTAGGTGTTCCACTCCCCCGGCGGGTTCAGCGCCGCGTCCCGGGCCGCGATGTCCGCGGACTTGAAGGTGTAGACCGCGCCGGTGGTCCGGTCGGCCGCGTCGGTGGCGTCGATCTGGACCTCGTAGCCGTTGTTCACCGCCGACCAGGGGTCGCTCGATGGTGGGAAGCCGATGAAGACGCCGGAGTTGTCGTCGCCGGCGAGCCGCCAGTCCAGCTTGAGCGAGTAGTTGGTGAACTGCTTCGCGCTGTACCAGTACAGGCCCATCCCGCCGACCGAGGTGAGCGTGGCGTCGGTGTTGCTGAAGCTGCCCGGCCCGGCCTGGGACCAGCCGCTGGTCGAGCCGTTGTAGAGCGTGGTGTAGCCGGTTTCCGGCCGGCAGTCGGCCTTGGCCCGGCCGGCCGCGTACCGGATGCCGCCGAGCAGGTGGGCCCGGAACGCCGGTTCGGCGTACGACGCCTGGGTGTGCCCGCCGCCGGTGTAGAAGGCCCGGCCACCGTTGTAGGTCTTGCACCAGGAGTGCGGGTGGTCGGCGCCCATCGAGCCGCCCGAGTACGACGACTCGTCGAGGGTGGCCAGCACCCGGGCCGTGGACCGGGCGTTGGTCTGGTAGTTGTACCACTCGTCGGTGCGGGTCCAGGTCTGCGGCAGGTGCGCGGTTGCCGCGTGCGCCCGGTTCTCCGTCTTGACGTTGGCCTGCTGGATGGCCGGGTGCGAGGCGAAGTACGCCCCGACCAGGTTGCCGTAGAACGACCAGCCGTACTCGGTGTCCGCGGCGGCGTGCACCCCGACGTACCCGCCGCCGGAGCCGATGTACGACTCGAAGGCGCTCTGCTGGCTGGCGTTGAGCACGTCGCCGGTGGTGTTGAGGAAGACCACGGCCTCGTACTGGGCCAGGTTCCCGGTGGTGAACGCGGCGGCGTCCTCGGTGGCGGTGACGGTGAAGCTGTTCGCCGCGCCGAGGTCGCGGATGGCCTGGGTGCCGACCGCGATGGAGTCGTGCCGGAACCCGGCGGTCTTGGAGAAGACCAGCACATCGTACGGGGCGTCGGCGGCGCTGGCCGGGGTGGCCGGGGTGGTGCAGGCGAGGGTGGCGAGGACGGCGGTGGCCGCGCCGAGGACGGGTCGGAGGAGTCTGCGCATGTCGCTCTCCCAATTCCGGTCAGGAGGGGCCGCCACTGCCGACGGTACGCCGGGACCGGCGGCCCCTCCGGTCAACTCAGGGCAGGGTCCACTTCTGGTTCGCGGCGGCGGTGCAGGTCCACAGGTGCACCGCGGTGCCGTCGGCGGAGTTGTTGCCGGAGACGTCCAGGCACTTGCCCGACTGCGGGTTACGCACCGTCCCGTCCGCCTGCGCCGACCAGTTCTGCGCACCCGTGCCGTTGCACGTCCACAACTGGATCTTCGTACCGTCCGCCGAACCACCACCGGAGACGTCCAGACACTTACCCAACGCCCGGATCGTCGAGTTCGGCGTCACCGTCCACGTCTGCGCCGCCGTGCCGTTGCACGTGTACAGCTGGATCTGCGTACCGTCCGCCGTACCCGCGTTACGCACGTCCAGGCACTTGCCGGCCAGACCCCGGATCGGCCCGGTGCCGCCGCTCGTGGTGCCGGTGTTCAGGGTGAAGGCGTCCACGTCGTAGAGCGCCCCGGTGCCCGAGCCGGCGAAGGTCAGGTAGAGCGTGGTGGTGCCGGCCGGCGCGCCGGCCACCGTCCCGCTCACCGTGGTGAAGGCGTCCCAGGCGCCGGTCACCGGCACCGTCGCCGAGCCGAGCACCGTTCCGGTGGCCGAGCCGGCCCGGACCTGCAGCGTGCCGCCCGCGCCGGCCGAGGAGACCCGGGCGGTGAACGAGGTGACGTTGCCCAACTGGTACGGCTGGAACGCGATCCAGTCGCCGTTGTGGATGTCGCCGACGGTCTTGCCGCCCTCGGCGGTGGCTTTGTCGAAGGTGTTGATCCCCGACGAGGTCTTGAAGTGCTCGGCCTGCCGGTGCCGGGGCTGGAGGGTGTGCTGGGTGTGCGTGGTCAGCCCGCCGGCGTCGGTGTACTCGGCGTCGAAGATGGCGAAGATGTTCGCCGCCTCGTCGTGCTCCCCGTCGACCGGGATGGTGATCGCACCGGAGCAGCCGTTCTGCGAGGTGATCTGGTGCCCGTGCTGGTCGTGGCCGAGCACGTAGGTCATCTTAACTTTGGTGCAGTCGATCGTGCCGTCCTCCGGGTCGGTGACCGTGATGCTGAACGGCACCGTGTCGCCGTAGGAGAAGAGCCGGCCGTTGCCGGGGCTGTTGATGGTCACCGTCGGCGCGGTGTTGCCCACGGTGATGACCACGCTGGCGCTGCCGGTGGCGCCCTGCGGGTCGCGCACGGTCAGCGTGGCGGTGTACGTCCCGTTGGCGGTGTACGTCTTCGTCGGGTTGGCTGCCGTGGAGCTGGTGCCGTCGCCGAAGGTCCAGGCGTACGTGAGCGCCCCGCCCTCCGGGTCGGACGAGCCGGCCGAGGAGAAGGTGACCGCCAGCGGGGCGGCGCCGGAGGTGCGGTTGGCGCTCGCCGCCGCCGTCGGCGCCCGGTTGCCGCCGCCGATGTGGTCGAAGCGGTAGAGCGCCGAGTTGGCGTCGCCGTTGAAGTAGCCGGTGCCGTAGTCGAGCACGTAGTACGCGCCGTCCGGGCCGAACGCCGAGTCCATCACCTGCTTGCCGGTCCACGGGAAGCTGTCGATGGTGCCGGGCGAGCCGTCGGCGTTGACGTGGATCGGCTTGATCCAGCCGCGGCCGAACTCGGTGGCGAAGAACTGCCCGTCGAAGGACTGCGGGAACTTGGTGGTCGAGGTCGACGCGGCGTCGTACCGGTAGACCGGCCCGCCCATCGGGGACTCGGAGCCGCCGCCGAACTCGGGCGGCGTGCCGGCGTCGCCGCCGTACCGGATCCAGGACGGCTTGGCCGCCGGGAGGGTGGGCAGCCCGGTGTTGCGGAACGAGTTGTTGGTCGGCCCGCCGGTGCAGTTGAACTTCGGCCCGGTGGCGTTGCTGGCGAAGTTCCACTCGTTGTACGTCTCGCTGCTGGTGTTCGTTCCGGTGCAGTACGGCCAGCCGTAGTTGCCCGGGCCGGTGACCCGGTTGAACTCGACCTGGCCGGCGGGGCCGCGGGTGGCGCTGGTGGAGCCGGCGTCCGGGCCGTAGTCGCCGACGTAGACGATGCCGGTGGCCTTGTCCACGCTCATCCGGAACGGGTTGCGGAAGCCCATCGCGTAGATCTCCGGCCGGGTCCGCGCGTCGGAGTCGACGAACATGTTGCCGGCCGGGATCGAGTACGTCCCGTTCGCGTTCACCTTGATCCGCAGGATCTTCCCGCGCAGGTCGTTGGTGTTGGCCGCGCTGCGCTGCGCGTCGTAGCCGGGGTTGCGGTTGGTGCGCTCGTCGATCGGCGCGTACCCGGCGGAGTCGAACGGGTTGGTGTCGTCGCCGGTGGACAGGTAGAGGTTGCCCGCGGCGTCGAAGTCGATGTCACCGCCGACGTGGCAGCAGAGCCCCCGGTCGGCCGGCACGTCCAGCACGTCGACCCGGCTGGCCTGGTTGAGCGTGAAGTCGGCGTTGAGGGTGAACCGGGACAGCCGGTTCACGCCCTGCCAGGCGGAGAAGTCGCTGCCGGTGGCCGGCGCGTCCCCGGCGGGCGTGGACAGCGGCGGCGCGTAGTAGAGGAAGATGTGCCGGTTGCTGGCGAAGTTCGGGTCGACCCCGACGCCCTGCAGGCCCTCCTCGTCGTGCGTGTAGACCGGGATCGTGCCGATCACCGAGGTGGTGCCGGCCGCGTCGGTGCGGCGCAGCGTGCCGTTGCGGGCGGTGTGCAGCACCGAGCGGTCGGGCAGCACGGCCAGCGACATCGGTTCGCCCATCTCGGCCACGCCGCGGGCAAGTTCGACCTGCTGGAAGTCGGTGGCGGTGATGGGGTGGGCCTGGGCG
>NZ_QGSW01000098.1:0-22366 GCF_003176715.1 Micromonospora sp. S4605 | reverse complement strand
GCCCGTACCCCACGACCGGGCGGGCCATGGTGGCCGGCCGCCGGGCGGCGGGAACGGGAACCGGGGTCGGCGGCAGGGCCCGGCAGGAGAGCGCGCCCGGATCGGCGGTGAGCACCTCGGCAGCGGTCCGCGCCACGAACAGGCCGAGCCAGTCGAGCCGCTCCGGGGTACGCGGCGTCTCGTACCACCACCCGCCGTTGCCGTCGGGCGGACGCTGCCAGCCGAGCGCGGCCAGGCGTGCCTCGTCGTAGCCCGGGCAGTGCAGCCGGACCGTCTCCTGGCGCACCAGCAGGTGCAGCCGGCGCGGGCCGGCGGCCAGCTCCAGGTCGGTGTCCCGGTCACAGCGGGCGAGCGTGTCCCGCAGCCGGTCGACGATCTCCGGCCAGCTCGGCGAGGTCATGCCGGCGAGCCGGGCAGCCGCCCGTCCAGTCGTCCCAGCCGGCCGACGGCCTCCTCCAGCCGGCCCAGCGCGGAGAAGTCGCCCGGCGTGCCGAACAGGTCGGTCAGCCCGGCGCCGAGCTTCGCGTCCAGGCCCTCGGTGCGCTCCTCGAACCGCTCCGCCGCGGCGGCCTTGGCCCGCCCGTACGCCTCCAGCACCATCTCCGCGAGCCCGTCGGTGCCGGCGCGCAACGCGGTCGGCGCGAAGCTCAGGTCGGTGAGCGCGCCGGTGGCGTCGACGGTGGCGGTGACCAGGCCGCTATCGTCGGTGGCCGTGCCGGAGAGCTCGGACAGGTCGTCCCGCAGGCCGGCGAAGCGGCGTTCGATGTCGGCGATCCGCCCGGCGAGCGCGTCGAACGCGGACAGCGGGTCAGCCATGAGATTCCTCCCCCGTGGACGGTGGCACCGGGGTGGTGCCCGGCGGCGGGCTGATCGTATCGTCGGTGGGCCGAACGCTACGGGGGAGGAACGGCGATGCCACCAGACATCGAAGTCGACGTGCACGCGGTACGTCGACTGGAGACCGCCGCGAAGCAGGTCGCCAGCTCGCTGGCCGCCCTGGAGAGCCGGATCGCCTCGGCCGGCGACATACCGTCGGACGCCTTCGGTCACCTGCCGTTCGCCAGCGACATGCTCCGCGACAAGTACGCCGAGCAGGTCGAGGGCGGGATGGAGCTGTTCCGGTCGGCGCACGACGCGTTCGAGCGGGTGGCCACCGCGCTGGCCGGCACGGCCGAGGCGTACGAGCGCAACGAGCAGGACATCGACGCCGGGTTCAAGGCCATCCAGGCCGGGATGCCGCGATGAGCGGGCCGGCCGGCAGCGCCGTCCAGTTGTGGAACGGCATCGACAACGCGCTCTCCGGCGTGCACGAGGCGGTGGACAGCGTCTGCCGCACCCTGGCCTGGCCGCTGATCCAGCTCGTCGACCTGGTCGACGGCGAGCCGGCGGCGCTGCGCGCCAAGGCCACCGAGTGGGACGCGCTGGCCGCGCAGGTGCGCGAGCTGGCCCAGGGCCACCGCGGCGCCCGCGAGGCCGCCCAGGCCGGGTGGCGGTCGCCGTCCGGTGAGGCGTACGGCCGCCGGATGGCCGAGGTGGAGCAGCAACTGCTCGACCTCGGCGAGCAGTTCGCCGCCACCGCCGAATACCTGCGCGGCGTCGCCGACGGCCTGCAGACCGTGCACGACGTGCTGGTCGACCTCTGCGTCGAGTTCGTGAACTGGATGCTGGTCACGCTGGTCACCGCGCTGCTGATGGCGCCGTTCACCGCCGGGGCGTCCTGGGCGGCCGGAATGGCGATCACGGTCACCCGCGGCATGATCGTGCTGACCCGGATGCTCAAGGTGATCCGGCCGCTGGCCGCGCACCTGCAGAAGGTGATCAAGCTGCTCCAGCGGGTGCTCTACTACCTGCGCAAGCTGCGCAGCCACCTGGACAAGCTGGTCGACAAGCAGAAGTGGCTGCGTACCGGCCAGAAGTACGCCGACAAGCGGAGCGCCGCCGGGAAGGCGGACAAGTGGTACCACAAGGTGATGGATCCGGCCAAGGGCCACTACAAGCTGGGCAAGTCCGGGTCGCCGTTCGACATGAGCTCCTTTGAGCGGATGAAGGTGCTGCGCAACGAGGGCATCACCAACGGCGCCCAGACGATCGCCCGCGACTGGGCCACCAACCTGCCGTGGAACGTGCCGAACACGATCGTGCACGGCGTCACCTGGGGCACCGTCGCGGTCACCACCGGCCTCTCGGTGCCCGGCGCCGACCTGGTCCAGGACAAGGTCGACCAGGCGGTGCAGGACGGCGCCGACTGGGTCGACCAGAATGTCTTCGGTCAGCAGCCGGCGGGCCGGTGACGGTCGATCGAGGAGGTACGCCGTGAGCGCGTGGAGTGCGCCGGACCTGCGGGCCATGCGGTCAGGAACCGGGGTGGCGGCGTGAGCGGTGGTGGGCGGGGCCGGCTCGGGCGGCTCACCGAGGCGGTGCTCGGCGGCGCCCGGGCGGCCCGGGACAAGGCCCGCGAGCTGCGCGACGAGTTCCGTACCAGCGACGAACCGGAGCGCGCCCTGGTCGCGCCGCTGGTGTCCGGGCAGGAGCTGCGCTACGTCGGGCTGGCCCCGGTGCGGGCGCCCGAGGGGCACCGCGCCGGCAGCCAGCTCGTCGACCGGGTCGGCGACGAGATGGCCGAGGCGCTCGACCCCCGGGCGCTGTTCGGGCTGCTCAACATCGTCAACCCGGTGGTCTGGGTGGACGCGGTGATGACCCCGGTGCGGCTGGCCGCGGGCGTGCTCCTGCTCCCCGGCAAGGCCGCCGTGCTCGCGGCGGGCGTGCCCGGCGAGGAGGAGCCGCCGGCCGGGCCGCCGCAGCAGGCGCCGGCCCGGGAACCGCTGCCGCTGACCGAGGAGCAGGAGGCGTTCCGGGCGCTGTTCCGGCTCAGCCGGTACCGGCCGCTGGCCGACCAGCTCGCCGAGATCGCCTACCGGCGGCGGTACGTCTTCAGCGGCGACCTCGCCACCCTCGCCGGCAGCCTGCTGCTGTTCCTGGAGCGTTACACCGGCACCCCGCTCGCGGTGACCGACACCCACCTGCACCTGCTGCGGATGGGCCGCCGCCCGGACGAGGGCCGGCCGGACAAGCGCCAGCCCCGGCTGCTGTGGAGCGTGCAGCGCAGCCGGATCGCCCGGATCGACTGCGACCACGGCGGTGCACGGCTGATGCACTTCCCGTCGACCATCGTGTTCGACGACGGGTCGTGGATCCGGATCGTCAACCCGGCGACCCGGGACGACCAGAACCGGTTCCTCGCCGCGGTCCGGGAGATCCCCGGCCAGCGCCCGTCCGGCTGACCGCACGGGGCGGGGCCGGTCAGCCGTCCCGCTCCGGGTAGCCGACCGGCACCGAGGACACGTCGTCCAGCGCGGTGGTGATCTCCTCCGGCAACGTCATCCGTTCCACCTGCAGCGCGCCCAGCAGCTGCCCCACCGTCCGGGCGCCGAGGATCGGGGCCACCACCCCGGGGCGGTCGCGGATCCAGGCCAGCGCCACCTCCAGCGGCGACACCCCGAGCCCGCCCGCCGCGGTGGCCACCGCCTCCACGATGCTGGAGCAGCGCGGCTCCAGGTAGGTGGCGACGAACCGCTCGAAGTGCGGCGACGCCGCCCGGGAATCCGCCGGCCGGCCGTGCCGGTACTTGCCGGTCAGCACCCCGCGGCCCAGCGGCGACCAGGGCAGCACGCCCAGCCCGAGCGCCTCGCAGGCCGGCAGCACCTCCCGCTCCACGCCCCGCTCCAGCAGCGAGTACTCCACCTGCGCCGCCACCACCGGGGCCCGCCCCGGCCAGGCGGCCTGCCAGGTGGCGGCGCGGGCGGTCTGCCAGCCGGAGAAGTTCGACACCCCGACGTAGCGGACCCGGCCGCTGGCCACCGCGTGGTCCAACGCCGACAGGGTCTCCTCCAGCGGGGTGTCCGGGTCGTAGCCGTGCACCTGGAACAGGTCGACGTGGTCGGTGCCGAGCCGGCGCAGCGAGGCGTCGAGCGTACGCAGCAGGTGCCCGCGCGAGCCGTCGCGCCGGCGGCCGCTGCCCGGCCGCAACCCCGCCTTGGTGGCGATCAACAGCTCGTCGCGGGGGACCAGGGTGCCCAGCAGCGAACCGATCACCGACTCGGCGTCGCCGTCGCCGTAGACGTCGGCGGTGTCGACCAGGTTGCCGCCCGCGTCGAGGTAACTCTTCAGCTGGGCGGCCGCATCGTCGGCGTCGGTGTCCCGGCCCCAGGTCATGGTGCCGAGAGCGAGCCGCGAAACCGCCAGCCCGCTTCGGCCGAGCGGTCGCTGTTGCATGGGTGAACCTTATTTCGAACCGGGCCCGGACGGATATCCTCGCTTGGCCGTCAAGTCTGCCGCCCCGGGCCGGTGTCCGCTCGGCCCGGTGCCGGCTGGCCCCCCGGCCGGCCGGACCCCGCCATCCGCCCGACCCGCCGACCGGCCGGACGCCGAGGTCGCGGCAATTCCGGTGAGCCGGTGATCGGCCCCGCGTCCGGCATTGCGTAACCTGGTGCGACCTGTGGTGCGGATGGGGGAGGACCAGTGCGACTCGGGCTCAGCCTCGGATACCAGACGGCGTGGAGCACGCCGGCCGACCACCTGGCCCTGGCCCAGGAGGCGGACCGGCTCGGCTACTCGGTGGTGTGGGCGGCGGAGGCCTACGGCTCCGACTCGCCGAGCATGCTCGCCTGGATGGCCGGCCAGACCGAGCGGATCGACGTGGGTGCCGCGGTGATGCAGATCCCCGCCCGTACCCCGGCGATGACCGCGATGACCGCGGCGACCATCGACGCCCTCTCCGGCGGCCGGTTCCGGCTCGGCCTGGGCGTGTCCGGCCCGCAGGTCTCCGAGGGCTGGCACGGCGTACGGTTCGCCAAGCCGCTGGCCCGCACCCGCGAGTACGTCGACATCGTGAAGCTGGCCGTGGCGCGCAAGGAGGTCGCCTACGACGGCGAGTTCTACACGCTGCCGCTGCCCGACGGCCCCGGCAAGGCCCTCCGGCTCGGCTTCCACCCGCCGCGCGAGCACATTCCGATCTACCTGGCCGCGGTCGGCCCGAAGAACCTGGAACTGGCCGGGGAGATCGCGGACGGCTGGCTGGCCGTCTTCTACTCGCCCGAGTTCGCCGAGGAGCAGCTGGCGTCCGTCCGCGCCGGGCGGGCGAAGGTCGGCAAGGAACTGGCCGGCTTCGACGTGGTCCCGTCCGTACCGGTGGTCGTCGGCGACGACATCGCCACCTGCGCCGAGCTGGTCCGCTGGTATGCCGCGCTCTACGTGGGCGGGATGGGCAGCCGGCAGCAGAACTTCTACAACCAGCTGGCCACCCGGATGGGGTACGGCGACGCCGCCCGCGAGGTGCAGGACCTCTACCTCGCCAAGCGGCAGCGCGACGCGGCCGCCGCGGTGCCGATGGAGTTCATCGACCGCACCTCGCTGCTCGGACCGAAGGAGCGCATCGCCGAGCGGATGCGGGAGTACGCAGCCGCCGGCGTCACCACCCTGTCGGTGAGCCTGTTCGCCGCCGACCGGGACAGCGGGGTACAGACCCTGCGTACCGTCGCAGAGGCGTTCGACCTCGCCGGAGTCGGCGAGTGACCTGGGTCGAAGCCATCGTCCTGGGCATCGTCCAGGGATTGACGGAGTTCCTTCCGGTCAGCTCGTCCGGGCACCTGCGGATCACCTCCGCGATCTTCTTCGACCGGGACGCCGGGGCGTCGTTCACCGCGGTGACCCAGCTGGGCACCGAGGCGGCGGTGCTGATCTACTTCGCCAAGGACATCTGGCGGATCACCCGGACGTGGCTGGTCGGGATCACTGACAAGTCGGTCCGCTCCAGCCTCGACTACCGGATGGGCTGGTACGTGATCGTCGGCTCGATCCCGATCGGGCTGTTCGGCTTCCTGTTCAAGGACCAGATCCGTACCGCCGGCCGCAACCTCTGGCTGGTCGCCACCACGCTGATCGTCTTCGCGTTCGTCCTCGCGTTCGCCGAGTACTGGGGCCGGCAGACCCGCACCCTGCAGAACTTCCGGATGAGCGACGGCGTGGTGATGGGCTTCGCCCAGGCGATGGCGCTGATCCCCGGGGTGTCCCGCTCCGGCGGCACGCTCACCGCCGGGCTGCTGCTCAACCTGACCCGCGAGACGGCCGCCCGGTACTCGTTCCTGCTGGCCATCCCAGCAGTGGTGATGTCCGGGATCTTCAGCATCGGTGACGTCTTCGAACCGGCCGCACCCGGCACGTCGGCGCCGTCGGTCGCCCAGATGATCGTCGCCACGGTCATCGCGTTCGCCATCGGGTACGCGGCCATCGCCTGGCTGCTGCGCTACGTCGCCCACCACACCCTGTACCTCTTCGTGCTCTACCGGGTCGCGCTGGGCACCCTGGTCCTCGCCCTGCTGATGACCGGCACCATCAGCGCCACCTGAGGCGTATCGGCGACGGCCCCCGACACCACCGGTGCCGGGGGCCGTCGCACGTGGCCTGCGCCGAAGCGGGCGGGTGGACCACGAAGATCCACATGATCGGTGAGCGGCAGGGCCGGAACCTGACCAGCCACGTGACGCCGGGCCAGGGCTGCGGCCCGCCAGCTGGTACGGCTGCTCGACGACGTGGCCGTGACCCGCCCTCGCGGGATCGGCGGTCCACGCAACCGGCTGGGCTCCCTGGTGGCGGACAAGGCGTACAGCTCGCGCGGTAACCGCCGGGCGTTACGGGCCCGGCGCATCCCGCACGGCATCCCCGAGAAGGACGACCAGAAGGCCAACCTGGCCCGGAAAGGATCACGCGGTGGCCGCCCGCCCACGGTGCCGTGGCCACCAGCTACGACAATCTCGCCTGCCGCTACCGCGCCACTGTGCAGATCGCCGACATCCTCATCTGGCTACGCGCCACCCCGTAGCGGAGCTGGACGAGGCCGGGCCGCGTCGTGTCGCCAAGGCGCGGGCGAGGGTCCGGGCCCGGGTCTGGGATCTGCTCGCCGGTCGACCGACCGGCATCCGTGGCTTGCCGTGGCGGGCAACCTTCTTTCTGGGTGGGTGGTGATCGAAAGGGACGCCACCTTGATCACGCCGACAGCGGGCTCAGGCACGCATGCGCCAGCGTTCATTCGAACCAGCCGCGCCCGTCGAGTCTGGGACCGGGCGTACGCGACGTTCCGTGGTGGTCCTGTATGGGGACGGCTCCCCGCGCCGAAGGGACCAGATGTTAAGACCAATTCCCCCCCGCCGACGTAGAGTTGTGTCGTTAGGCCAGCCTCCAGCCGGGAAGTGGAGTGGACGAGGTGAACGACCGGGTGCGTAAGCACGACATGGTCCGTGAGCGGATCATGATCATGTTGGAGAGCCTCAACGTCGGCGATCCCATTCCTCCGGAACGGGTCCTGGTCGAGGAGTGCGACGTGTCCCGGCTGACCGTGCGCCGGGCGGTTGACGATCTGGTCCAGAAAGGCCTGCTCACTCGGCGGCACGGCAGCGGGACCTACGTAACCCGGCCCACCATCACCCAGTCGCCGACCGCCTCGTCGTTTTCCGTCGACCTGATCCGGCGTGGCCTGACGCCGGTCAGCCGGGTCATCGGCGTCGATCAGACCGATGCCGGCGCCCGGCTCAGCTGGCGGCTGGAGATAGCACCCTCCGACCGGATAGTCATCGTGCGCAGGTTGCGACTGGCCGACGGTGAGCCGATGGCGATCGCCACCACCTACCTGCCTGCCGCTCTTGTGCCGGACCTTCCGGTCAACGAACTCGAGCGATGGTCGCTGTATCGGGTGCTCGAGGAGCGGTACGGGCTGAAGGTCTCGGCCGGCACCCAGACTGTCCAACCGACGGTGACCAGTCCGGAGGAGACCGCGGTGTTGAAGGTGCCGCCGTACTCGCCCGCGTTCCTGTTTCGGACCACCACTCGCACCGGGGACGGGACGGTCGTGGAGTTCACCCAGACTGTCTTCCGTGGCGACCGTTATTTGATCACGGCCGAACTCGACCTCGCCGCCACGCCCGAGGAGGACATGGGCGATCCACGGGGGCTCAGGCGCACCAGACCACTTGAGTGACCACTCGCCGCGCGCTGCTTCCCGCGCCGACTAGCGCGAGACCGGAAGTGGTCCAACAAGAGGTATTGACATCTACCTTTCGGCGAGTAGCGTCTGCATGCATGGCGGCCGGGACGTTGCTCGGCACGCAACCCGCCGATCAGGCCAGATCGCGGGGTGAGCGACACCCGGGGAAGGCGGTCCATCATGCGTAACAGACTGTCCCGCAGCACTCTGGCCGTCCTCGCGGCAGCTCTGCTTGTCGCTTCAGGCTTGTCGGCCTGCGGAGCGGACGGCGACAGCGGGGAGCCGGGCAAAGCGGTGACCTGGTACACCCCTATGCCGGAGGACGCGGCCCGGCGGTTGGCCGAGGCGTACGAGAAAGAGTCGGGCGTCGACGTCAAGGTGTTGCGGCAAAGTGCCGGCGAACTGCTCAGCAGGATCAAGGCCGAGTCAGGCGATCCGGCCGCCGACGTTCTCGGCTTGGCGAGCGGGGATGCCGGTCCGCTGGCCAAGGAACGACTGATCAAGTCTTTCAAGTCCACAGCCGCCGCCGGACTGGACGGCCGGTTCGTCGACCCGGACGGCTACTGGCACGCCAACGAGATGATCCTCATCATGCTGGGCGTCAACGCCGAGCGATGGGAGAAGGAGGCAGGCGGGCGGGCGCTTCCGCAGACGTGGGATGACCTGCTGATCCCGGAGCTCAAGGGCAAGCTCGTCATGCCCAACCCGACCCTGTCCGGGACCGGTTACACGTTCGTCGCGACGCAGATCTTCCGTTTCGGTGGCGACGAGGCCGCCGCGTGGCGCTACCTGGACGGGTTCAACGCGCTGGTGGGGCAGTACACCGACAGTGGCGGAGCGCCGTCGCAGCTGGTGGCGACCGGTGAGTACGTCGCGGGTGTGTCGTTCGCGCACGACCTGCTCAACGTCAGCGACGCAGGCTTCCCCGTCGAGCTGGTGTACCCGAAGCCGACTGGCCTGGTCATCTCCGGCAACGCCCTGGTCGAGGGCGCGCCCAACCCAGAAGGCGGGCAGCGGTTCATCGAATGGCTGCAGGGCAAGGAGGCGTCCCAGATGATCGTCGACCTGGTCCACTCGTATCCGGTCCGCACCGACGTGACGCTGCCCGAGGGCGCCAAGAGCCTCGGCGACCTCGAACTCGTCGACTACGACCCAGTCCGCGCCGGTGAGATGCGCAAGAAGGTGTCGACCGAGTACGCCGACCGGTACAAGCTATGAGCGCGACGGGCATCGCCGCCTCTGCCGACTCTGCCCGCAAAACGCCACAGTGGACGCACCGCAGCTTCCGGCGAAAGGTGTCCGACCGCGTCACCGTCGGTGTAATGGCACTCTATGTTGCCATCCTGCTCGGCGTCCTCGTGCTGCTGCCGACGCTGTACGTCCTCCTCATGCCCGACGCGGCCGACTGGCGACAGCTGTTCGAGCAGAGCCGGTTCCTCAGGGCGGCCGGCAACACGGCACTGATCGGCGTGGTGTCCACGGTGACCGCGACGTTCCTCGGGTTTCTCTTCGCCTATGCGCTCAGTCGGCGCGACGTTCCAGGCCGGGGCCTGTTCCGGGTGATGGCCATCTTGCCGTTGATCTCGCCACCGTTCGTCGTCGGCCTGTCGGTGCTGCTGCTGTTCGGCCGGCGCGGGCTCATCACGCATGAACTGCTCGGCCAGGATGTCAGTCTGCTGGGGGTGACCGGGCTCTGGATGGTGCAGTCGCTGGCATTCTTCCCGCTGGCGACGCTCACCCTGCTCCCGACGCTGAAAAACATCGGGTCCACCCTTGAGTGGGCGAGTCGGGATCTCGGCTGGTCCTGGGCGCAGACCTTTTACCGCGTCACGCTGCCGCTGTCGGTTCCCTCGATTCTCAACGCCTTGCTCATCGTCGCGATGTTCGTCATCACCGACTTCGGCAACCCGCTGCTGATCGGCGGTGGGTACCGCGTGCTGTCGGTCGAGGCGTACGTGCAGGCGGTGGGCCGACAGGACTTCGGGATGGCAGCCGCGCTGTGTGTCGTGCTCTTCGTCCCGACTCTGATCCTGTTCGGCATCCAACGGCGCATGTTGCGTCGGCGCTTGACCGTCACGGTCTCCGGAAAGACGGGCACCTTGCCGGCGATGCCGCTGCCCATCGGTGTCCGGGCCGCCCTGGTGGCGATACTCGGGGCGGTCAGCCTGCTCATGCTTCTCGTGTACGGCAGCATCCTGATCGGCTCGTTCACCAGGGCGTGGGGAGCCGACTGGAGCCTTACGTTCGCCCACTGGGACGCGGCCGTGGTCCGTGCCGACGACATCCGTAACTCCGCACTCTTTGCCGCGCTGGCAGCCTGCATCACGACGGTGAGCACGCTGGTTGCTGCGTATGTGGTTAACCGGACCAGGGTGGTGGGCCGTAGCGCGATGGATGCGCTGGCGGTACTCCCAGCGGCGATCCCGGGCACGATGATCGGCATCTCCTGGTTGGTCACCTTCAACAAGCCGCCCTTGGCGTTGACCGGCACGGCGGCCATCCTCGTTCTGGTCATGGTCGTCCGGGCGATTCCGGTCGGCTACCGGACGGCCATCACCACGATCGGCCAGATCAGCCCGTCCATCGACGAGGCCGCCACAGATCTCGGCGCCTCCCGGCTGCGGGTGCTCGGACGGATCATGTTTCCGCTGCTGGGCGGAGCCTTCACCGCCTCGATCGTGTTCGGCTTCCTGCACGCCATCAACACCCTGAGCGCGGTGGTCTTCCTCATCTCACCCGGGATCGAGCTCGGCGCCCCGACCATCGTCAACCTGGCGGAGTTCGGTCGGTGGGGCGCCGCCACAGGGGTGGCGGCCGGGCTGATGCTGGTGAGCCTTGTCGGCCTCGCCGTGGCAAAGATGATCTTCGGATCGCGGCTGCGCATGTACGACCTGTAGCGCGCCGCTGATCCGCACGGCCGACCGAATGCCCCAAGGAGACGCTCGATGATCAAGCTCGACGCACTCAACAAGTCCTTCGCTGACGTGCACGCGGTCCGTGACCTCAACCTGGAGATCGAGCCGGGCGAGTTCCTGTGCCTGCTCGGCTCGAGCGGCTGCGGCAAGAGCACGACGCTGCGGATGATCGCCGGCTTCGTCCGCCCGGACAGCGGGCGCGTTCTTATCGATGGCGCCGACGTCACCGGGTACGGTGCGGACGCCCGGCCGACCGCGATGGTCTTCCAGGACTACGCAATCTTCCCTCATCTCACCGTCGCCGAGAACGTCGAGTTCGGTCTGAAGGCCCACCGGCTGCCAAAGCCGCAGCGCGCGCCGCGGGTATCGGAGGTCCTCGACATGGTTGGCCTTGACGGGCTGGCTGACCGGCGGCCGGGAGAGCTGTCGGGCGGCCAGCAACAGCGGGTAGCCGTCGCGCGGGCAATGGCCGTCCGGCCGTCGGTCCTGCTTATGGACGAACCGCTCTCCAATCTCGACGCGAAGACCCGCGTTCACCTGCGGACGCAGCTGCGAACCATCCAGCGAGAGACCGGCACCACGGTGGTCTACGTAACCCACGACCAGGAGGAGGCGCTCGCATTGGGGGACCGGATCGCGGTGATGAAGGACGGCTCGCTTGAGCAACTCGGCACCGGCCGCGAGCTCTATCGCCTGCCGCGCACCAGGTATGTGGCCGACTTCGTTGGTGTCACGAACTGGCTGACCGCCAAGCTGGTGACCGAGACCGAGGACGGGTGGCAGGTGGCGACCGCGGACACGGCCTTCTTGGTGACACCTGGGGTGGCACCGGGCCCGATTACCGGGCCGGGTGCCGTGGACGTCTCCCTGCGTCCGGAGAGCATCACGATATCGCCGCCGGGCGCGTCCGTCCCAGGGCGCCAGGCGCTGCCCGGCGTGGTCCGCGACGAACAGTTCCTCGGCGCGGTCGTGCGGACGATCGTCGAGGTCGGCGAGCACCAACTGATCGTGCATTCCGCGTCGGGTGGTTGGCGGTCCGGCCAGCCGGTCAAGCTGATCTTCGGGCCTGACGATGCTCGGGCGTTCCCCAGCGGGGACCAGGACCGGCACCAACCGCCGGCGGAACAGGGCCGGACCGCCGCGGGGGCCAGCACGCGATGACCGGGCGCAACGGCATGACCGAGCGAGCGCTGCGTGACCTGCTTGTCGAGCGACGGCTGGCTGGACCAGTCCGCACGACCCGTCGACAATCGTTAGCGTACCTGCGCCGGACGCTCAGCGGCGATCCGGCGTACACGTTCGGCATGAGTGACTGGCGCACGGCGACGTTCGACAATGCGGTCGCCGCAGTCAGAGCCACGACCGGCGACGACCTGGTCGAAGGAAACCCGGACGAGGGTTACATCTCACCGGACCACGCGGTCAACGGCATCCGCGCTCACGCCTCGGTCCTGGGAAAGCTGCTGCGCCATGGCGGCGCCGCCGTACTGCTCGCCACCGGGCACCCTACAGGGCTGCTCGAGCACTACGGCGAACTGGCCCAAGCGCTGCGGAAGACCGGAAACCAGGTGTTGCGGCCGCTCGACGATCACCCCCTCGACGTCGCCACGCCGAGCCACGCCGCGGGCGAATCGGGCATCCGGTTCATCGCCGGAGTGGCCTGCGCGTTCGTCAACGAAGCCATCATCCACACGCATCTGTCCGACTACATGGAGCTGCTGCTCGCCCGGACGAGGAGCACCGGTCAACGGGTCGACGTGGTCGTCGCCGACCACGGCATGGCCGGTGCTGCCATCGAGGCGGGCATTCCCACGTTGTCGATCGCGGACGTGAACGACATCGCGTTGCCACTGGCACACGCACGTGGTCGCCACGACCATCTCCTGTGCATCGAGGACAATCTCGCCCCCGCCCAGTTCGCACCCGTGACGGAATTCATGCTGGCGACAGCCACCAGACAGCGGAACTTCTGACACTCACGATCAAGGAGGTCGTGCCCGTGCCGTACACCATCTCCCGCAGACTCGGCACCCTGCTCGCCTCGGCAGGGCTGGTCGGGGTGCTGGCAACCCAGCCGTACAACGCCGACAACCAGCCAGCGGTGGTCACGGTCGGAGCCCAGCTCCCAGCTGCGGTCGACACGACCACCTCGGGTCGGATGGAAACGTTCCGGAGCGAGCGCCCGGTTGCTCCCGGCGTCACTCTGACCACCTTGGACCAGTACGGTCCGGATGGCTTCACCGGAGAGCCAAACTGGCTGCAGTCAAACGTGCTGTCCGTCGACATGACGGCCGGGACCCGGGTCGACCGGATCTTTCCGGGGCGGGTCGCGTCCAGGGAGCCGCTACCCCAGATGGCTGAGCGCGCCGGCGCCGTCGCGGCAGTCAACACCGATTACTTCGACATCTCGGGATCTGGTGCTCCGTGGGGTGTCGGGATCCAATCCGGCGAGCTACTCCACTCGCCGTTGCCGAACACTCGTGCGGCCACCAGCCAGAATGCGGTCATGTTCACCGAGGACGGCATCGGCCGTATCGGCGAGATCGTCTTCGAGGGCACCGTGTTCCTGCCGGGTGGCCAGACCGTCCCCCTCGACGCCATGAACAAGGCGGAGTTGCTGCGTGACCAGATCCAGGTGTTCACTCCGGTGTGGGGTACGTTTTGCCGGTGCCGCGCTACCGAGACCGCCGCGAGGGACACCGAGGTGGTCGTCGTCAACGGCTCGGTGACCGAGGTTTCCGACCAGCCCCGTGCGGGCGCGATTCCCGACAACGGCTTCGTTCTGGTCGGCCGCGAAGGAGGCGCCGATCGGCTCGCCGCGCTGGAACCCGGCGACCAGGTCAGGATCGACTACAGCTTCCGGGCACCGGACGACATGCGGATCAAAGCGGCGATGAGCGGCCGGCAGCTGCTCGTGGTCGACGGCAAGCCGGAGACACAGACGGCGAGTAACAATACTCCTGAACCGAGGACCGCCGTTGGGTTCTCCGCAGACGGCCGAAGAATGTGGTTGATCACAGTAGATGGCCGGCAGCCAGCATTCTCGCGGGGCATCGGGCTGAGCGAACTCGCGCGGAAGATGGTTGACCTCGGCGCGCACACGGCGCTGAACCTCGACGGCGGTGGCTCGACCACGATCGTCGCACGGGAGCCCGGAGCAGACGAGCTGGCCCTGGTCAACCGGCCCTCGGACGGCCAGCTGCGGCCGGTGCCCACCGGACTGGCCTTCTACGCGCCGGCAGGCAGCGGTCGGCTCGCCGGTTACTGGGTCACCACGAAAATCGATCCTGAGCGTAGGCCCGGATTTGCCTACCAAGCTCCGCTGCGCCCCGAGCGGGTCTTCCCAGGACTGAACCGGCGTCTGGAAGCCGACGGGTACGATGAAACGTTCGGTCCAACAGGGACGCCGGGAGGCGCACCGGTGGCGTGGACCAGCGCGGACCAGCGGGTGGGGACTGTCAGCGACGACGGGGTGTTCTCGGCGCGGGGGCCAGGCAGGACGACGGTGGCTGCCCGCTTCGGCAACGCGACCGGCGCGATGGAACTGACGGTCCTGGGCGAGCTGCGCCGACTGTCGTCCCTGCCAGCACCGATAGCCGTCACCCAGCAGCGTGGACCTGCGGGGTTTGACGTGGTCGGGTTCGACGAGCGTGGTTACTCGGCCCCGATCGATCCCGACGACGTCGAGCTGACCTATGACGACTCCGCAATCAAGGTGACCGTCAACGAGCGAGGGCAGTTCGAGGTCACCGCCCTGAGGGACCGAGGCTCCACTGTAATCACTGCCGCGGTGCGCGGACTCACGGCCACTATTCCAGTCGGTATCGGGCTGGCCGATGTTGTGGTCGAGGACTTCGAGGACGCGGATGACTGGGAGCTCTTCACGCTGCGCGCCACCGCGTCGATGTCGACTACCGAGGGCGGTCACAGTGGTGCGGGGATGCAGTTGGACTTCGACTTCACCCAGAGCAATCTCACCCGCGGGATCGGGGTGTGGTCGCCCGGTCGGCGCCTCAAGATCGCGGGGGAACCATGGGCGTTCAAGCTGTGGGTGAACTCCGGAGGCTGGGGCCAACGCGCCCGGATCGAGGTCGACGACGCCCTCGGCACGGTGTTCACGCTCGAGCCCGGCACCGTCAACGAACCCGGCTGGCAGCAAATCACCTACGAGGTGCCACAGGGGGTCAAGTACCCCCTCCATCTCAGGCGCGTCTATTTCAATGAGGTCGACGGCAATGCCACCTATACCGGCCGGCTGGTGATTGACGAGCTGACGGCGGTCGTGCCGACACCGGTCGAGGCGGTACCAGCCTCGTCCAGCCCGGATCCGCTGGTCGCACATGGCACCGCCGCTGGCGCGGCGGACTGGCGGTTCGCCGTCCTATCCGATCTGGGCGTACGCGGAGACGACCCAAACGGCCCGGCCGCGCAGCGGGCGCGCCGCGCGTTGCGTGAGATCCGCGACCGGCAGGCGGCCCTCGTGGTCGTGAACGGCGGCTTCGTCGCCGATGGATCAGCCGCCAATCTCGCCTTCGCCCACCAGCTTCTGAAACAGGAGCTGCCGCCGGACGTCGTGTACTACTACGTGCCGGGAGAAGCAGAGCTGTTCAACGGCTCGCTGGCCACGTTCGAGGCCGAGTTCGGCGCCACACCGCGGGTCGTTGACCACGGCGGCATACGGTTCCTGCTGCTGGACACCACCCGCCAGTCCTACCGCGGCGGCGACTGGACGCAGCTACCGCTGGTCCGCGACCAGTTGGCAGCGGCGAGCGCCGACAAGCGCGTGACGTCGGTGGTCGTGGCCCAGAACCTACCCCTGCGCGACCCCGGGCCAGGTCACCTGTCGGAACTGACCGATCGCAAGGAGGCCGCCACGATCGAGCAGATGCTTACCGCGTTCAGGGAACAGTCGGGCAAGGCCGCTAGCTTGATCGCCGCTTCTGCCGGCCGGTTCCATGTTGAACGTGCGGACGGCATTCCCTACGTCACCAACGGTCCCGGCAAAGCGGCCGTGTCCGGCGCCGGCGGATCCGGCGAATTTGCCGGATGGTCGCTGTGGAGCGTGCGGCCAGACGCCGGTCCCGACGGTCTGCGGGCGGAGTTTGTTCCCCAGGCGGACAGCTTGACCGTCGACGCCCCGCACACGGTCCCGGTGGGCTCGGTCACGCGGCTTGACGCGTTGATCATGCAGGGCGGGAGAGCGATCCCGGTTCGATATCCGATGGCCGCCGTCTGGACCGGCGTGGAGGGAGTTCGGCTCGGTCCCGCCAGCGGAGCCCCGCCCGGATACCTGGCCTCCTTCGATCCGAGTACCGGTGACCTGAGGGCGCTGCGTCCCGGCACCCTCACCCTTGCACTCAAGGTCAACACCCAGACCGTCAGCGTCCGAATAACGGTCGTCGAATAGCCACCGCAGGGCGGGATCGCGGCCCCGCGGTCCCTCCGGTAGCAGGCGTCCGCCTGCGCCGAGTAACGAAGGAGGAACTGTGAGACAGCCAACGGTTAGCCGTCGTCGACTGTTCGGGCTCGCCGGTGCCGGCGGGGCAGCTCTTGCGATGCCCGCCGCCGTCGCCGCACCGGCCAAGGCCCAGGCGCAACCACCCGCGCAGTGGCCCACCGAGTTTGTCGAGGTGCCACCAACGATTGAGGGCAACGTCGCCTGGTACGACGTGGCACAGTGGGGCGTAGAGGGAAAAGGCTGGTCCGACACCGCCAAGTACTACGACCGGCTCCCGGCCCGGGCAGAGGCCATCGTGCGCGAGCCGGTTTGGGCGCGTAGCAGGTTCGCGGCCGGTCTCTCGACTCGGTTCGTCTCCGACTCCACAGTCTTTCGTGCTCGCTACCGGCTCAGCTCGTCGAGCATCGCGATGTACCACATGCCGGCCATCGGGGTCAGCGGTGTCGACCTGTACGCGCGCACCGACGCGGGGCATGATGCATGGCTGGCAAACACCCACCCGGCGGCGCAGACCGTCGACCAGCAACTCGGCTCTCGCGTCGACCCTGGGGAGCGGCTCTACACTGCCTACCTTCCCCTCTATAACGGTGTGGAGTTCCTCCAGATCGGGGTTGATGTACAGGCGTCGTTCCTCGGCGTCGCCCCGCGCACGGCAAAGCCGGCGATTTTCTACGGCAGCTCGATCATGCAAGGTGGCGTCGCGTCACGGCCAGGTATGTCCATCACCGCCATCCTGGGACGCCGCTTCGACATCACCACGATCAACCTCGGGTTCTCTGGCCAGGGGCTTATGGACCCGGAGATCGCCGAGCTGATGACCGAACTAGAGGCGTCGATCTATGTGGTCGACAGCAGCCCGAACATGAACCCGCAGCAGATCGCCGAGCGCGCCGAGCCCTTCGTGCACATCCTGCGCGCGGCGCGCCCGGACACGCCGATCCTGCTCGTCGAGGACCGCCGGTACGGAGACGGTCAGTTCGTCCAGTTCCGGCGGGATCGCAACGCCGGAAATGCCGCGGCGCTCCGCGCGGCCTACCTGAACCTGCAATCCTCTGGAGTCAAACACCTGTGGTATCTCAAGGCCGACGACCTCGTCACGGCCGAGGGAATGGTCGATGGATCGCACCCGAGCGACCTTGGCATGGTCAGCTACTCCGACGCGTATGAGCAGATCCTGCGGCCGATCCTGAACGCGGGGTGAGTCCTGCAACAGGCCGCCGCCGTGCCCGAGTGAGGCCGGCCGCTGGCATACCAGAACAGCGCCCCGGGCCCCTCGCGAGGGGGGCCTGGGGCGTGCTGTTGCCGGACGATGACGTCTGCGCGGTTGCAGGCGTTAATGACGGCGTCGTCGTGTTGGCCGGGCTCCGCGAAGACTTTCGGTTCGGCACCGGGTTGGCCGCCCAGCGGGACATGCCGGATATGGGGCAGGGCAGTGGCCGCGCACCGACGTCCTGATCGGACTGGTCATGTACTCGCTGGGCCGGCCGATCACCGAGGTCGTCGCCGAGTTCGAAAGGCCGGCACCGCGCGCCTGTGGTTGTTCGCCGCCGTCCCGTTCGACATTGACGAGTGGTCACCGGCGCGACGAGATCAACTGGGTCGCTCCGCCCGCGGCGCTGATTGGCCCCGCCGAGGAGTTCGCCACCGGGTTCACCTGCGTGGTCACGTCCGCCGACCTCGATCGGCACCTCGGCAAACGCAGCGTACAGCTCGCTGACCGTCCAATCCGGGCGGTCTTCGGCCCCGGGCTCGACGTCGGTGGGCATGCGGCGGTGGCGAATCTTCGGGCCGACCTGCGATGCTGGGCATGAGGGGGTTCCGAGGCCGTTTGTCCACGACTCCGAAGGGCGTTTTTTCAGCTCATCGGCTATTCATCGAGCAGCCGTACCAGCTGGCGGGTCGCAGCCCTGGCCCGGCGTCACGTGGCTGGTCAGGTTCCGGCCCCGCCGCTCACCGATCATGTGGATCTTCGTGGTCCACCCGCCGCGCGACTTGCCGAGTCCTTCCCGTCGCGCCGAGTCACCGCTGCTCAGCCCCCTTCACGAGCGCCGGCGGCGTGCTGGTGGGCATGCACGATCGTGTAATCGGCATTGCCGTGCCATCCAGGTCCCCGGCCGCGTCCGCATCGGCCTGCAGCATCGCCTCGATCCGCGCCCAGGTCCCGTCCTGCCAGCGGGTGAACCGCTTGTACAGCGTCTCTCCCGGCCCGTACCGTGCCGGAACGTCCCGCCACGGCGCCCCGGTCCGCACCCGGAACACGATCCCGTTGATCACCTGCCGATGATCACGCCATCGCCCACCACGCCGCGGTGTCATCGCCGGCAGCAACGGCGCAATCCGCGCGTACTCGACTTCGTTCATCAAACCGCCCACTAACGACTAAAGTGAATAGCCGAACCACACCCCAAAGATCCAGGAGACACGCCCTAGGGTGGTGGCGTGGCGACCCTCCTGCTTCTGCGACACGGCCGGACGACGGCGAACGCCGACGGCGGGCTGGCCGGCCGCCAGCCGGTCGAGCTCGACGACACCGGCCGGGCCCAGGCCACGGCGGTCGGCGAGCGGCTGCGCACGTTGCCCCTGGCCACGGTGGTGACCAGCCCCCTGATCCGCTGCCGGCAGACCCTGGAGCTGGCGCTGCCGGACGCGTCTCCGGTCGTCGAGGAGGGCCTGATCGAGTGCGGCTACGGCACGTGGGAGGGGCAGCCGCTGAAGAAGCTGGCTAAGGAGCCGCTCTGGCCGGTGGTGCAGCAGCATCCCAGCGCGGCGGTCTTCCCGGAGGGGGAGGCGATGGCGGCGATGGCGGCCCGGGCGGTCGCGGCGGTGCGCTCCTGGGACGCCCGGGTCACCGCCGAGCACGGCCCGGAGGCGGTCTGGCTGGCGTGCAGCCACGGCGACGTGATCAAGGCGATCGTGGCGGACGCGCTGGGCGTACATCTCGACCTGTTTCAGCGGATCGTGGCGGACCCGGCCTCGGTGACCGCGATCCGCTACACGCCGGTGCGCCCGTTCCTGTTGCGGCTCAACGACACCGGCGGCGACCTGGCCGGTCTGGTGCCGCCGCCGCGCAAGCGGCGCCGGCGGGCGGCCCGGGCGACCGACTCGGACGCCGCGGTCGGTGGGGGAGCGGGGGCATCGCGGTGAGCCCGGCCGGATCAGGGCCGACCCGGCGGTACGGCGGGGGCGCCGGCGCGAGGGTGATTCGGGGTGTCGGTGGGGTGCGCGTTGCCGTTGCGGGCCGGATAGGGTCGTGGGTATGACCCACCAGGTGCACGCCTTCGAGCCGCCGGAGCGGTTCGTCGCCGGGACCGTCGGGCCGCCGGGGGAACGCACGTTCTTCCTCCAGGCGCGCGGCGGTGGCCGGCTGGTCAGCGTCGCGCTGGAGAAGGTCCAGGTGTCGTTGCTGGCCGAGAAGCTGGAGGAACTGCTCTCCGAGGCGCAGCGCCGGTTCGGGGTCGAGCTGCCCGAGCCGGCCACCAGCGTCGGCGACAACGACCCGCTGGACACGCCGGTCGACGAGGAGTTCCGGGTCGGCACCCTCGGGCTGGCCTTCGACGTGGACACCGCCACGGTGGTGATCGAGGCGATCGCCGCCGGTGAGGCGGAGGCCGAGGTCGAGTTGGGCGAGCCCGACGACGACGAGGACTCCGACGACGACGAGCCCGACGACGACCTCGACCGGCTCCGGGTGCGGCTGACCCCGGAGGCGACGCGGCAGTTCATCGAACGGGCCCGGCGGGTGGTCAACGCCGGCCGGCCGCCCTGCCCGCTCTGCGGTCAGCCGCTGGATCCCGCGGGCCACCTGTGCCCGCGGCACAACGGTTACCACCGGTGACGTCGTCCGGTCTGCAACCCCGCCAGGACGGCGACGCCGCACTCCGGCTGCTCCGCGACGGCGCGCTCGACCTCGAGGGTCGGCTGGTGGACGCCTCGAACACCACCCTGCGGGGGATTCTCACCCTGGACGGGGTGACCGCCCGCTGCGTCTACAAGCCGGTCCGGGGCGAGCGGCCGCTCTGGGACTTCCCGGACGGCACGCTGGCCGACCGGGAGGTGGCCGCGTACCTGGTCTCCCGGGCCACCGGCTGGGACCTGGTGCCGCCGACGGTGCTGCGGGACGGCCCGTTGGGGCCGGGTTCGTGCCAGCTCTGGATCGACGAGCCGGCCGACGCGGAGCCGCTGGTCGGCTTCGTGCCGGCCGCCGCGCTGCCGCCGCGCTGGTTCCCGATCGCCGCCGCCCGCGACGACGACGGCACCCCGTACGCGCTGGCGCACGCCGACGACCCGCGGCTGGCCCGGCTCGTGGTGCTCGACGCGGTGATCAACAATGCCGACCGCAAGGGCGGCCACGTGCTGGTCGGCCCGGACGACCGGATCTACGGCGTGGATCACGGGGTGAGCTTCCACGTCGAGGAGAAGCTGCGCACGGTGCTCTGGGGCTGGGCCGGCCGGCAGCTGCCGGCGGACGCGGTGGAGATGCTCGACGCGCTCGCCGGGCAGGTCACCGGGGCGCTCGGCGCCGAACTGGCCGACCACCTGACGATCACCGAAATCGCCGAACTGGCCGCCCGGATCGACCGGCTGCGCGACACCGGCCGGTTCCCGCAGCCGCCCCCGGACTGGCCGGCGGTGCCCTGGCCACCCATGTGAGCCGCTGTCGTGATGATCACCCCGGTGCTCGTCCTGCCCCGTCGTACCGCTGGTTAGGCTGGCAATCATGGAGTCTTGGGCGGGACATGAGGTGCCGCGGCTGCCCGGCAGGGGCGGGCCGCTGGCGTTGTTCGACTCGGCACGGCAGGGGGTCTACCCGAGCGAGCCGGACGGCACGGCGACCATGTACGTCTGCGGCATCACCCCGTACGACGCCACCCACCTCGGTCACGCCGCCACCATGATCACGTTCGACCTGGTCCAGCGTGTCTGGCGGGACGCCGGCCTGACCGTGAAGTACGTGCAGAACGTCACCGACATCGACGACCCGCTGCTGGAGCGGGCGGCCCGCGACGGGGAGGACTGGAAGGTCCTCGCGATGCGGGAGACCGCGCTGTTCCGGGAGGACATGGAGGCGCTGCGGATGATCCCGCCGGCGCACTACGTGGGCGCGATCGAGTCGATCCCGGACATCGCCGAAAAGGTCCTGATGCTGCTCAAGGACGGCGCCGCGTACCGGCTGGAGGACGGCACCGGCGACGTCTACTTCGACATCAGCGCGGCGCCCCGGTTCGGCTACGAGTCGAACCTGTCCCGCGAGCAGATGCTGGAGATCTTCCCGGAGCGTGGCGGCGACCCGGAGCGGGCCGGCAAGCGTGACCCGCTCGACCCGCTGCTCTGGCGGGGCGCCCGGGAGGGGGAGCCGTCCTGGCCGGGCGGCGAGCTGGGCCCGGGCCGCCCGGGCTGGCACATCGAGTGCGCGGTGATCGCCCTGGGTCTGCTCGGCGACCGGATCGACGTCCAGGGCGGCGGCAACGACCTGCTCTTCCCGCACCACGAGTGTTCCGCCGCGCACGCCGAGCGGCTCACCGGCGAGGCGCCGTTCGCGACGCACTACACGCACGCCGGGATGATCGGTCTGGACGGCGAGAAGATGTCGAAGTCCCGGGGCAACCTGGTCTTCGTCTCCCGGCTGCGGGCCGACCAGGTGGATCCGATGGCGGTGCGGCTGGCGCTGCTGTCCGGGCACTACCGCGCCGACCGGTCCTGGACCGACGACCTGCTCACCACGGCGCAGCAGCGACTGGCCCGCTGGCGGCGGGCCGCCGCCGCGCCGTCCGGGCCGTCCGGCGCCGAGTTCCTGGCCGGCGTACGCGCCCGGCTCGCCGACGACCTGGACACTCCCGGCGCACTGGCGCTCGCCGACGCCTGGGCCGAGCAGGCCCTCGCCGGCACCGCCGACGACCCGGCCGCCCCCGCTCTCTTCGCCGACACCCTGGACGCCCTCCTCGGCATCCGCCTCTGACC